>JBBSGN010000032.1:0-11461 GCA_038254085.1 Chloroflexia bacterium
CCTCAAACGATCCGTCCCAAGCTGAACAGACCCTTACCCTTCATTTCCTGGTAGGGGATTGACCGGCCAGGATCAGATCTGGAGGCACAAATATGCAAAACCTTTTATCGCTGCTTCCTTATCTCGCCTGCCCTATCGGCATGGGCCTGATAATGTGGTTCATGATGCACGACAACAGAGGTCAGACAGCGAGCACTCAGGCATATAAGCACCCAGAAAGCGAGGCGGAAGGCGCCACCTCACCTATCTCATTCGCGCGTGCCAGAATGTCAAAGACAATGTCGGGCCTCAAGCTTGGCGGCATGTGTCTGAACCCCGGTGTAGCCACATACTCCACACTCTGGTTGGCGCTGTTCCAGAACAATAGAGAGGTGGTTGCAGCAATTATTAACGCACCTATACCCGCCCATGCTCTGCCACTGCGATGATGTGCAGGCTGGGACAGTACGGTCTTACGGGTGGTCTCTGCGCCGGAATCACGCGCGCCGGTACTGATTTCGGCCTTGAACTCCCTCGATAGTTGTCGATCCCGTTGCTTATCCAATAAGCTCGTTCCTAGCGTTACCCTATATACTGAAATCCGGTCTTGTGTCCGCTTGGGCACAGTGCCCACCTTTTCACCGGCCACAAGCAACAAGTTACGCTTTGTCTACGTGGAGGCTACAGTACTGCTCGTTGGGGTCGCACTCGTCACATTCCGGTTGCAAAGTGGAATGTACGATGTGATATTTGCTTTCGAGTACTCTATTCACGTCTGCGATCACCTGCGAAGCTTCCGATACCCTGCAGTTGCTTGTCTTGACGTGGCCCGACAACGCCAGCATGTCCTGGCCGATGGTCCACACATGCACATCGTGAACCGACTCGACGCTGGGCACTGCTGTCATATCGGCAATTACGTTGGCTAGGTTCAAGCCTACGGGTGTTCCTTCCATGAGGATGTTGACTACTTCTTTCAGGATGCTCCATGACGACCAGAGAATAAACAAGGCTATCACGAAAGAAACCAGCGGGTCTAGAGCTTGCCATCCTATGAGCAAAATGCCGATACCCGCGATAATTACCCCTACAGCCGAAACTGCATCGCCCAGCATATGCACAAAGGCGCTGCGAACATTCAGGTCCTCTGCTCCAGCCTTGAGGCTAAAGGCAATAAAGGCGTTCAGAAGCGCGGCGATTACCGCAACTATAACTACTGGCCACCCCTGCACCTGCTCCGGCTGAACCAAACGACGAATGCCCTCGTAGAAGATAAACAAGGCAATCAGCACCAGGGTCGCGGCGTTCAGGGCTGCCGCCAGGACGCCTGCGCGACGATAGCCGAAAGTCTTTCCTGGCGTCGGCGTCTGCCTGGAAATGCGTATCGCCCACAGGCTAAAACCGACTGCAAGGGCATCGGTCAGGTTGTGGCCGGCATCGGAGATAAGAGCAAGGCTGTGCGACAGTAGACCGGCTACGAACTCTCCGGCGACGAAGAATGAGGTCAGGGTCAGCGCGACCACCAGCCTGCCAGTCATATTCGCGGGAGCTTTATGCTCGTGGTCGTGGCTATTTGCCGGCGGCTGGCCCCGCTGTGGGCTTGCTAAATGCGCTGTTCGTTGAGCATCCATACTTATGCTGTGTCTAAATCATGCTGGTCACTGTCATTGTTTAGCCGATTATCTCTGCTACTGGCAACCAGAAGAGCTACACCCGTCCCATTATACAGGAGCTTTGGCGCACGACTCGACGTGCGGTAATCAAACAGACCGCCTCTACACATTATATCCCGAAGTTAGGCGCAAGAGCGTTCAGGAGCGTCAGGGCGTTTGTGAAAACGAGCACACCCATTATTATCAGGAGAAGCCCGCTCACCAGCGAAATCACGTTTACGTCATCTATCAGCGGCCAACCACCAAGCTTGAGCGAATAAGAACGGCGCGTCAGCTTTTTGAGGCCCGCCGAGACGCGACCCATAGCCATGGCAGTCAGCAAGAACGGTATCCCCAGCCCCAGAGAGTAGGCCAGGGCAGGCAAGAAAGCCTGCGATTGCTGTCCGTTTAGGGAGAGTGTGAAAATAGCCCCCAGCGTAGGGCCGACGCACGGCGTCCAGCCTATCCCGAACCCCGCCCCAATCAGGAACGAGCGCAGATAGCCAAAGTTGCTTGTCGGGCGCAGTTCCAGGCGGCGAGTGTAGTTGAGGAAAGGTATATTGATGGCTCCCACCATGTGGAGACCGAATATTACCAGCATCACCCCCATCACCCGTTGGATCAGCCGAATATTCCCCTTCAGTAAGTAACTGAACGCGCCGGCCAAACCCCCAATGACCACCACAAAGACAATCGTCAGGCCGATCACAAACAGCAGGGCATGGAGCAGCACTATCCAGCGCGCCGAGGTGCTGGGCATCGCTACCGTGCCGCCCGCCAAGGCACCGCCTCTGGCAGTTGCAAGGGCTGAACCGCTCATGTACCCGATGTAGGCGGGCACCAGCGGCAACACGCAGGGAGAGAGGAACGAGACCAGCCCCGCAAATAGAGCGATAAAGAGAGAGGGCGCTTCCATAGGCTTTACCTTCCTTTATTTACGGTAAGTTACACATTGACGTTATGGTGGAGATTATGAAATCAGCAACCACCAAGCCCCGAGTGGGCCTGGTGCCACAGCGAGCTTGTAGCGGCAGCCCACGTAGTGAACACCATCATGGTAGTAACGGCAGTTATTACGAAGGAGCTGGTAAAGATAGCAGGCAGGTGCGAGCTGGCAGGCACCCGCCCATCAAGCAGGTAATCAAGGCGCTGGTTGATAGCGTCGTTACCCCCGGCCACCGCGAGGCCCGCGTTCTTCCCCGGCTCTGCTCTCTGGGACAGCAGTTTATACAAAGCTCCAAGCAACGGCCGCTCGCTCCCCTGGGTGCCCAGCGCATATTCGTCGGCTTCGATTTCCTTCGCAACGAGATACTGCTCGTGCAGCGCTCTTACCACAGGCAGAAAAAAGAAGGCGTTGGCGAGTGCCCGCGTCACCGACGCCTTTAGAGGATCTCGCCGTAGCAGGTGGTAGTACTCATGCAGGACTAGCGCCTCTAGCTCCTGGCTTTCCAGCAGGGCGATGGCGCCCATAGACAGGCAGATGCGTGGTCGAACCCAACCGTAACAGAAAGCGACGTACTTTTCTGCGCTGATAAAGTCAATGCGGTCGTGTAGGTTCGCAAGGGGCCTGATACGGACCGGGACCGCCTCATCCAGCGGGCGGGAAAGTCGGAGTAGCGTGCGGACCACACACCGGGTCCTGTACCACTGCCTGAGAAGGGAGAGCGACCCCGAAAGCCCGCTCACTAACAGTAAACCTGCCAATCCATAGCTTACAACGTGCGAAGGCCAATCGGCAGAAGTAGGCATAAACAAGCAGAGCAAAAGGTCGTTCTTGGGCACTAAAGGCAGACCCGCCAGTAGCCGGCCAACAGCTAAAGGGCTTACAATAGCTGCGCCAAACAGGAGCGCCGCGAAGCACGCCGTCATTAGTAAGCGGCTGAAGTATTTATGGGCGTTCAACTGCCCGCCTCCGGCTCCGGCTCTGGCTCTTCTGCTATGCGCGCCTTTGTCTCTTCCAGTCGCTTGCTCAACTGCTCGCGACGCCGAGGCTCAATCTGTTCGACCGCTTCCAGGAACTGCACGAGAGCAAGGTCTCCAAAATCCTTAACAAGGGCGTCCACCATCTTCTGGCTGGAATGAGCCAGGAACTCCTGCTCAGTCAAAGCCACGCGATAAATGTGTGTCTTCTTATCAAGAAGAGTGCGTGTCAGCAGTCCTTTCTCGGCAAGGTGGATCATCACCGTCATAACGGTCGTGTACGCCACGGCCCGCTTCGCCTGTATAGCCGTAGCGATGTCGCGCACTGTGGCTTCTCCGCGTTGCCACATATGCTCCATGATCTCAACCTCAAGCTCGCCCAGGAGCTTGTGTAGACTGTTGCTCTTCTGGCGACCCATCCTTTCGTACGGCGTCCAACGTCGGGGCATATTTCCTCCTCCGCACTTTCGTCATGTCCAGGTTGTTGCGAGCCTGGCAATTCACCTATCGTCCCTTATCGCCCGTTATTCCATCACCGATTACCCGCCACTCTCAGCATGGTGATCTTTACCGCGGTAGGCGTCTATAAAACGCTTTATCCGCGCATCATCGAACGTGTTCATGCGCTCTATACGGTTCCACGCGGTGAGTACAATCGGCTGTGCGAGGCCTGGATAGGGAGACATAAGCAGGTAATTATCGTAGCTCCTGGCGATAGCAGCTAGGCGGTCCACCGTGGCCTTGTCCAGGTCGGGGCGGTAGTGGATGATTACCCCACCGTCTTCGAGATTATGCACCTCATTCTCTTTCGGCACTGGCGTACCGGTTACGCCCCAGGGAGCCATGTTGCGAAGATGCGGCCCCGAAGTGGGCGGATCCGTTGAGTAGCTATGCGGATCGCTCACGCTTGCGATGTGTGGGCTCGGCTCCTGCCCTACCCCCTCTCCGGGCTTATTCGCTTCACCCAAATAGGCCACGAGTCCGCCTCCCAGGATAATAATGGCGAGAGCAGCGATGATGCCCACCCTGCGGAATAGCACCATTTTTCTCCGGCGCTCGGCGACTGCTCGGACTTCCGCCTGTCGCTGCATGCGAGCTTCACGCTTCACTTCGCGCGCGGCTAACACCTGCGGGTTGGTATCGCCGACGGCGGGGTTGCCAGTGTTGGCAGCTGTTCGCCCTTCGGCTCTCTGGCCTGGCCTCTTCTGATGCGATGGTTGCCTGGTCCCTTTGCTCAAGTAGAGTCTCCTGGATAGAGTATAGGTAGCAGAGATAGTAGCGACATGCGGTGCCGCGTACCCACCTCGGCTTTTGTTCCTTTTGTTCTTACTTACCTTCCGGTATTATCTCGTAGCCTGCCGCTTTCCAGGCGTTCATACCGCCTTGCAGGTTGTATACATTGGTGTAACCCAGCTTCACCAGAGTGTCGCTCGCAATAGTGCTCATGTGGCCGCTGCGGCACGCCAGCACTATCTTGGCGCTCTTATCCGCCGGAAACTTATTTATCTGTTGCTCCACTTGGTCGAAGCGTATGCGAGCATCGGTCCTGGGCAGCCTGCCCTCGGGTGGAGTATGCACGTCAACCAGGAAGAAATCTTTGTCGTCGAGCATCGTCTTCAACTCGGTTGGCTTCAGGTCGGTGTAAACTCCGTATGCCGTGTTCACTCTGGTGCCGACCTGGCTGCCTTTAGTAGGGACAGGTGCCTGGGAAGCACCTGCATTGCACGCGGAAAGGAGTACCAGCCCCGCGGCCAAGGAAAACAGAGCTGTCAGCGTTAGCCGCACAGTAGACATCTCGAAAGGGGTGCTCGCTTTCAACTGCCATACTCCTACTTCGTAACTATAGCGCCTATTCTACTATCCTAGTATAGTCGTTTAGCTCCGTGGAGTCAATAGTTCGGCAGCATGGAAGGAGTACAGCATTCGGGGAGGCGCCGGGCGCCCATGAGGACTGCCTCGCCTGGGCACGGATATTGCTACGATAATCGGTTAGTAGATGGGCACCCGTCCCGGTTCGTCCTCCGATACGCGCAGGGGCAGGCCAGGCCGGATAAAGCCCAAATTGATTCATATTTGGAAGGGCATATAAGGAGGTATGAAAATGGATAATGCAAACATGGGCCGAAGCATGGGTGGCGGGCACCAGGCAATGGGGCAGATGAGTCAGGAGATACAACAGTGCATACAGAGCTGCCAGGACTGCCATAGCGTCTGCGAGCAGACGATTGTGTACTGCTTACAGAAGGGTGGCAAGCACGCGGAGGCCGGCCATATAGGGCTATTGCTGGATTGCTCTGAGATATGCCAGACGAGTGCGGACTTTATGCTTCGTAGCTCGCAGTTCCACGGGCGAGCCTGCGGGGTTTGTGCCGAAGTGTGTGAGCAGTGCGCTCAAAGCTGCGAGCAGATAGGCGATGACGCTCAGATGCAAGCGTGTGCCCAGTCCTGCCGCCGCTGCGCCGAGTCGTGCAGGCGGATGGCGCAGATGAGGTAGGTCGCGTTGGTCGCCGTGCGCCACAGCCATGGATAGGGCAGGGTTACACTCGGTACTCATCCTCGCTGTGGCAAGCGACGGCTCCGTTTATATTGACGATATGTTGATGAGCCAGACTACAGAGTCCGCTCCGGTTGCTGGTCGCAGATTATTTGGCACTCGACTCGTTGGGAACGGTTATACGGCCCCGCATTGAGGCGTTCGGAATAGGGGTGCGGAAAGTGGGGACGAAACGCCCAGATGCGAAAGACGCAGACGATCTAAAGAACGAGTAGGAGAATATAGGCCGCAGATGAAAGGGTTTGCAACCGTCGTTACAGCAGTAGCATTAGCGGTGCTGCTCACAACAGCGGTATCGTGGCAAGCGTACGCGCAGCAAACAGACCCTTCGTCTGTAGTCCGTGCCTGGGTCGCGGAGCTAGGCGTCCACGACTTCGACGCCGCTGTATCTTTGTTGGCTGATGACGCCCGCATCACATTCGTACCGCCGCCGCCGGGCAAAGCCGATACCCAGGTGGGCAGAGATGAGGTGAAGCAGGAACTTCTGAACACCCACACCGACAGAGCGCAGATCAAACTGGTGGGGACCCCAATCGTGGACGGAGATAACGTAAGCTGGGTCGAAAGGCAGTCGAGCGAAGACCTGGCGAGTCTGGGCATAGATTCGGTGGACTTCCAGGCCGAAGGGGTGGTTACGGGAGGCCAGATCAAATCTATCTTATATACCCTCACGCCGGCGTCGGCAGCGAAGGTAGAAGCGGCTATAAGCATATCAGAAGCTGCGCCGACCGGCATGCCCAGGACCGGCGGTGTTCCATCTCTCTACGGCCAGTTGGCGCTTCTCGGAAGCCTACTCTTTGCGGTTGGCCTCCTTGTCAACGCCCTCGCTTGCCACAGGGTTCGAGCTTGGCAGGGAGGCTCTAAACCGAGCCGGTCCGGCTACTCCGGTTAGAGAAACCAGTAGATAAGGGTATCGTGCAAGCCAAGTAGAATCAAGACCACGCCGCCCAGCCAGCGCAGAGGCCGGTTAGCACGGCGCATGCCCCGCCGAAAGCGCTCGGCCCTTTTCGCACTCGTCAGAATAAGACCCACGAATAGAGCCAGCGGCAGAGCGGTGCCCAGGGCAAAAAATGTTGAAAAGGTAAACCCGGCCGTTGAGCGAGCAGCTAGCGCCATCGTGCTCAAGAAGAGCAGCAGCAGGGTAGGACAAAAAGCGAGGCTAAAGCTGAGGCCCAGAAGGAAGCTTGACCATACAGTCGGCGCTGAACTTGCCAGCGCCGGGCGCGGGTCTAAAGAGCCGCTGCCACTCACACCGGGCGAAATTGCGCTTGCCCCCGCCCCCGCTAGAGCGGTAGCGGTAAAAGGCGCAAGTGTCTGCTGTGGCGGCATTGGGCGCAAGTTCAAGGGAATCCGCTCACCGGTGCCCATGCTGGTTGCGGCTTTGCGCTCCAATTCTCTCGCCAAACGCTGGCCAAACTGAAGCCGCACACGCACTACTCCCAGCACGGCCAGACCCAGCAAGATCATCAGCGGCCCTATAATCTTCCGCGCCCAATCAACGTATGGCCCGACAGCGCCGAACAGTTGACGGCCCATAGTGAGCACAACCAGGCCCAGCACCGTGTAGACCAGCATCTTGGCCCCTATGTACGCAAACGTAGCGCGCATGGTGGCTGCGCGCTCTGAGGGCTTGCGGGTGAGAAAGGCGAGCGCCCCAAAGTTGGTGCTTAACTGGCAGGGCGCGGTGGTGCCCAACAAGCCGAAGAGGAAAGCGCTCACAAAGGGAACGCCTAACCCGTTGCTCAAATCGCGCACCGGCTCGGCTAGCGCGCTGTTGAGGCTGCTGAGCCACATGTACCAGGTGGCGAATAGATTATTCCAGTCCATTTTACGCTCCCCTTTCTGATAATGCCCTTTGGTGCGTGCCCTTCTTATGTCGTGCTAAGGTTTAGGCGTCACTTGCGATCCGCCGCCCGGTACGGGTGTGCCACCCGCCGGCGGGCTAGCGCCTGGCGTGACGGCTACTACGCCCGGGCCAACTTTCACTATACCGTTGTTGCCACTGGGAGTGGCGCCAGCTGTAGTTTCTATAGGATAGGCGCTAGGGTTCTGTGCGTTGTTCTCTTTCCAGGTGTTCCACCCGCCGAGCAGTACCTTGAGGTTGTCATAGCTAAAGTTGTATGTATCGTGGAGTTTTTTCGCCACACGGGCGCTTTCGTTCTCTGCCGGTCATTGGCAGTAGGCCACAACCAGCTTGTCTTTGGGCAGTTCGTTTACCCGCGTATCTACGTCGGCTTCCGGAAATGACTCAGCGCCCTTTATGTGCCCGGCGTCATAAGCGTCTTTGGCGCGCACATCGACGATGAGGGGTCGCTTCGCCGGGTCGTCATAGAGGGCTTTGAAATCGGCCAACGGTATACGGGGCGGGTCACCCGTTGAGGCCGCCGGCTGGGTGGGCGCGTTGTTGGACCCGCTGCTCGGAGGATTAGCTGGATTGGCCGGGTTCGGCACCGAGAGGGCGCTGGGCTTACTGCCGCCTGAGCCAAGCAGGTAGGCCACCGCCATGAGCCCGACCACGACCGCGCCAATGACTGCGCCCATTATGTACGGGAAAGCGTCGCGCCTGGGCTGTACGCTGCGCGGCCTGCTACCGCTTCCACCGCGTCCGCCCGACCTCGGAGAGCGCGTCCCGGTTCTGGTCGGTTGCGCGTTGTTATTCCCCATGACCGAGCGATTGTCCCTGTACGCCTGACCGGTCCCCCTAGTCGTCTGCCCGCTGCCTCGGGACGAACTCGAGCCGCCCGCACTCGCTTGCGTACTTTTCTTGAGTTTGGGCAGCTGGGCACCGGGGTTTAGCGGTTGCGCATTGGCCTTGGGGGCAGGCTGGTTGGGGGCCGGTGGCCGTGCTTGGCTCTTAGGTGGGGGCGGGGCCTGCATGCTGGGAGCGGGTGGTTGTTGTATGCTGCTAACCGGCACCCAGCGCATCTTAGGCGTTCTGCGCTGTGGCAGCCTGGCGTTCGGGTTCTGGCTCATCTGACTGTGTACCTCCGGTATATTCTAAGTAGCCCCTTACTGGCCGATAATTTTGGAGATATTTGTCTCCATGGCGTTAGGAGTGAGGGCACCGATGCCCACCGATTTGATGACTCCGTCTTCCCCTATAAACAGATGGGTCGGGATGCTGTACACGAAGTATCGATCTGTTACTTGGCCGTCGGTATCGATCACGAAGGTCCAGTTATAACCGTTACTGCTCGTGAACCCCTTGACCTGCGCCGGGTCCTCTCGCATATCAATCCCCACAACGACTAACCCTTTGTCCTTGTATTTAGCATACTCTCGTTTCATGTCGGGAAGTTCGGCCTTACAGGGAGGGCACCAGGTCGCAAAGTAATTGAGCCAGACGGGTTTGCCACGCAGCGAGGAGAGCTTGACCGGTTTGCCTGTGTTTATGTCTGTCAATTCGAAGTCGGGGGCAAGCGATCCCACTTTGGGGCCTACGTCAAGGCCACCGATGCTCACAGTGGATATAGGATAGGCGTTCTGGCTGCCCGAAGTGCCTACTGTGCCAGAGGTGGGGCTCTTCGCCAGCAGTAGCCAGATGATCGCACCCAGGACCACTGCCAGCATAACGAAGGCGCCGATGAGGGCTAGGCGCTGACGAGGGTTCTCATCCGGTGCCTGGTTAGCGGCCAACTGCAGGCCTTCTACCTCTCCTTCCTCGATGACCTCATAGTCAAAGTAGTCTTCGGTATCAGGAGAACTGGTTCGTGTTGTTCTACTCATATGTTATTACCGGTTGTCTCTTTACCTTTTATCGATTTCAAACGGGACGCGCTGAACTACTTTCGCCTCATTACTTGTGTAGCTTTATAATTTGTCGCCGACGAAACCATTCTACGAAGCAATAATAGTAGATACAACAGCCGTTGTCAACTAGTATCTTGACAACGGCTGTCTAATTCGCCTCGGACGGTTACTGGGTTACAATCACGTAGCCCGGTCCGAACATCCCCATGCCGCACGTCATCGCGAATGTACCTGTCTGATTGGGCGTAAAGTCCAAGGCTGTTGTCTGACCCGGCGAAGCTACTCCTGATGCCCCGAGACCTCGGAGCGCGACCAAACGGCCTCAGCCAGGGTCCCCGTTCTCCACGCTGAGGTTGAAGTGTACCGGCACCCCTTGCTTCACTTTGATGACGCTCGGCTTGTATTGGAATGTGGCGCTGTCGAGGACCACGTCAAGGGTCTGCTTGCCGTCGGCCCCCACCGGTGCGACTACCGCCTGCGAATCAAGCTGCGATAGGGACTGGCCGCTGGCGCCCGTCTGGATGCCAGCGGCGGCACCACGCGCCCCGACCCCGCTGCTTGCACTTAGCATCCACCAGCCTAACGCACACAAAATGACTATAATCGCCAGTCCCCCCACCCAGGAAATAGGCGAAGCGCTTCGCTGTTGGGTCTGTGCGTATTTGACCTGTTGCTTGCGGGCCGCCTGGTTGCCGGTCTGTCGCTGCCCGCCTCCCTTGCCGTGCTTAGACCTGTGGGACGAACTGCCCTGCTCGGATCCGCGACTGGCATTGCGAGCGTTGCCATTCTGCGAGTTACCATCATACTTGCCTGTTGGACCGTTCCCGGGCCCCTGGTATGCTTTACCAGAGCCGGCAGGCCTGCCAGTGATCGCGCCCTGCTGTTCGGTCTGCGACGCGACGTTCATCGTTGCCTGGTTCTGCGTTGCCGATGCCGGCACAGCAGCCGCCAACGCAGCGGCTTCAGTCTTCTTCTGCTTGGGTGGAGGGCAGCAATCAGCACGTCCACCGGACCCCTTTCCATTGCTCGCAAGCGGAGTGCTAATGGGAGCCTGGCTTTCTGCTAACCTGAGATCATAAGTTTCCCGCTTATGCGCGCTCGTGAGTACAGCCACGGCGCGCTCAAGACGCTCAGCGTTCGGCTGGTCCGCGCCATCCAGCTTTTCCAGGTACGCCTCAATGATATCGTCCTCGCTAGCGTTCTGCCCCACCCCTAACAGGGCGTAGTAGTTCACTATACGCCGCTGCTTTTCCTGCCTTTGTGATGCCCCGTTTCCGTTGGACCGCCCATTAGAGGAGGCTGCGTACCCTGCGGCATATGCCTCCTCTGCCCGATCTTCTGTCTCTGCTGCCTCGATAGATATAGCCCGCGTAAAGAAGGGGGCGAGGCGATGTAGAGCTTCATGTCCTGGCGCGCTCCTCTCAATCAACACCACCAGGCCGACCATGCCGGCTACGTATACCACCGTCAGCAGCACGCCCGTCCAGAAGATCGCCCACTCGGGGAAACGGACCATGACCGAGAGCATGGCGCCCATGGAGCCGCCCATCACTCCACCCATCGCCCCGTCCATTATGCCCATCAAGCCACCGGGCCGCCCGAAGTA
>JBBSGN010000033.1:0-11386 GCA_038254085.1 Chloroflexia bacterium
AAAAGGAAAGTGCTAGCCAAGTAAGTATTAAGGGTAGTGATTCCTCGTTTCACTCGGAATGACAAAGGCAAGAGGGTTAGCTGAAGAGATAGCTGGTAATCATGTTTCACGCAACGACTGCCGACTGCCGACTGCCGTTCTCCCATTGCCACCCTGCCACTCTTTCGGGTAAAATAGAAAGACAAACTAACAGGATAAGTATTAGCCTTCAGCCTGATTGCCGGAATCCGGACGGGCTGCTAATTAGAGGAACAATCTCAGCATGGCTACAACAGGCAACGCGGACTCGGTAGCGCGCGCTGACGCCCCGGCCCTTCCCGCCGCTAAAGAAGCCCTTGCCCGGCTCTGGGCGGCACGCAGCTTCTTCGGCGGTCTGACTGCTATAGGTCTGGCGTTGGTTGGTCAACTGACGTTGATGCAGAACGACCCCACTTCTGCCCAACGGTATTATGCCGCCGCCATCATCCTGCTGATTCTTTCTTTGCTGCACCCCTCCCTGCACCGGCGGCGCTCCCAGGAAGATGTTATCGTTGGCGCTCGCTCCGAAGGCCAGCAGACCCGCGAAGAGGTGGCGCAAGTACCGCTGGCCCAGGCAAACGCGGTAAGCGCGGCGCTGCCTGTCCGCCCGGTGCGCCCCAATGGGCAACAAGCGTCGCCCTACATGCCCTGGGTTCCGGATGCGGGGCAGGCGGCCCTCTCCCGGCAGAGCGAAGCCGTTATGCCCGTTGCCCAAGCAAGCACGGGTGCGAGTGAAGGCAGTTTGTGGGCGCGTTGGTGCGCGTTGCGTGCGCGGCTCGGCTGGCGCGTCATCGGGCCGGGGTTGGCCCTTACTCTGGCGCTGGCTGGCGGTTCGGCGTTCGTGCTGCAGAAAGATATAACCAATCCGTTAGGCGGGTGGTTGTGGGCGGCGGACCTGGTAGCGCTTGTTGCTACCTTCGTTGGCGCGCCCGGTTGGCCGAGGGGTGAAGGTCTGCTGCCGAGGCCGCAGAGTGATTTCTTCGCGCGCGGCCTGTCTCGCATTCCGGTGCGCCTGGAAGTGATCCTGGTCGCCGTCGTTTTGCTCGTGGCGGTGGCCCTACGCACAATTAACCTGGAGGACCACCCAGGCATATTCGGCGACGAAGGCGAGCGGGGTATGGACGCCCGCGCCATCAACGAGGGCAGGCCAGCTTTGTTGTTCGGCTACGGCTGGTGGGGCGTGCCCAACCTCTATTTCTACATGGTCTCCTTCATGTTGCGCATCTTTGGCGACAACATGGTGGGTGACCGGATGCTATCGGTGATCAGCGGCGTGCTGGCCGTGTTGTTCGTCTATCTCATAGGTCGCCTCCTCTGGGGAGCGCGCGTGGGGTTGATCGCGGGGGCCATGCTCGCTGTCTCGCCTCTCGCTTTGCAGTTCAGCCGCCTGGCGGGCGAAAGCAGCCCCACTGGCACCGTATGGGCCATCGGTTTCTTCTTCCTGGTGCTGGCCCTCCGGCACAGGCGTTGGAGCGACTGGGTGCTGGCCGGGATTGCTTGGGGCTTCAGTCTATACTTCTATGCGGCGGGCAAACTGATCATCCCTTTGTTCGGCCTGGTGGGACTTTACTGCCTGGTGCGCTGGCGTCTCGATTTCTTCAAGAAATACGCGCTCGGTTTCGGCCTCATGGTCATCGCCTTCGCATTGACAGCGATGCCCTATCTCCAATTCTCTGTAACCGACCACTGGCAGGGCTTCACGGGCAGAGCGCAAGAGACCTCTATATTCTCACCACAGAATCAGGCGGGCACATTCGCCAGGTACGGCCTGCCCTACGACCCCTCCTACGCGAGCCAACCCTTATCCTCGAGCCTCATGGCGCACCCCGTCGCCTGGGGGCAATTGCTTTACCAGCAAATGCGCGAGGCCAGCGACGTGTTGTATAGGCGAGGCGACCAGGTCTTTTTCTACCGAATGGAGAAGAACAACGGCTCGATGTTCTCTCCGCTTTGGGCGGCTCTTGCTCTGCTTGGATTGGCCTATGCCGCCTGGAAGTTCTGGGACGGACGCTTTGGGTTGGCAAGTATCTGGTTCTGGATCGGGATGTCGGGGTCTGCTCTCACTATTGACGCGCCCAACCTGCAACGGATTACCGGGGCGTGGCCTGTGGTCATGCTCTTCCCGGCGTTGGTGCTGGACCGTGTTTTCGCTGGGGCGTGGCCTCTGAACCTGAAACTCGCTCGCAAGTGGGCCACCGTGCCACTGGTCGCTCTCCTACTCTATTTCGGGGCCGACTCCTACCAGGAATATTTCGTCCATTTTTGGAACCTTTGCCCCTATTGCGACGCTACTACCCAGGCCCGCTATGCACAGGCGCTCGGCCAGGAGTACAAGGGCTATCAGCTTGGCGTGGGCGGCTACGACGTTTACTTCGGGTATGGCAGCACCCGCTTCGTAGCGAAAGGGGTCGAAGGGGAGGATTTGCTCGTGCCTGCCGACTCGCTGCCGATAACGGATAACAACGGCAAGGGGGCGGCCTTCCTGGTCTACGCCAACAACGCCGACTACCTGCCCATGATCCGCCTCTTTTACCCCGCAGGCGCCGAGGAGGTCATCAAGAGCCACGACGGCGTTGCGCATTTCACTTCGTACAAACTGACCGGCGAGCAGATAACCGCCACGCAGACTGTTCATGCTACCTACCAACCACAGACCGGCAACCCTGTTATCCGCAACGAGCCAAATATAGGCACGGCACTGAGCAGGGCTGGTGTAGCTTGGTCCCCGCCAACCGGCCTCTCCTATCCGGTCCAGGCCACCTGGGAGGGCGGGCTGGTGGCCCCGACTTATGGAGGCTATACTTTCTCTGTTGATGCCAATAAGGCAAGCTCCTACAAGCTTGAGATAGACGGTCGCCTGGTGCTGTACGGAGCGAACAACACGGCGTCCGGCAGTAACCAGGGACAGGTCGAGATGGTGCTTGCGAAGGGAATCCATGCTGTGCGCTTCAGTGCCAACGTGCGTGATGAGCAGTCGAATGCTCAATTGCTCTGGTCGAGTGGTAGTGCGCCCCTCGCCCCAATCGAGGCTCGTTACCTTTTCAATGGGCCGACTGGCGGCTTGAGCGGAGAGCTTGGACCGTTCACGGGCGGCCAGTCGTTGAAAGCAGATAACCCATTCAGCAGCGCGCCCCCCACCACACGGCGCAGCGATCCCTTCTTTGGCTTCCGCGCAGCCAACAACCTCTTCACCAATGCACCCACTACGGCACGCTGGCAGGGCACACTCACCGCGCCAACCGAGGGCGATTACGCCTTTTCGACCAACGCCACCGGCCCCAACGTCATCCTCATTGACGGGCAAACTGTGGTAGAGAACACGGCGGGCGCTGGCGGTGGCCCCGCCAATGGAACTGCCCACCTGACCGTCGGGCCTCATGCAGTGGACGTGCGCTTCGCCTGGCCGGGCGGCGACACGGCTCGCTTCGAATGGTATTGGACCCCGCCGGGTGGGCAGAACGCTTTGGTGCCCCCGACGGCGCTGGCCCCTCTGAAGCGTAGCTGGTTGCGCAGCGAGTTGCCAGCCGCGCCAGCAGCCCAGATTCCGCAGGCGCAAATTGCGACTAATAGGCTTAAGCCTGACAGCGTGATAGGCGCAGACGCAGGTCTTGTCAAGCCTCGTGGAGTGGCCGTTGACAAGGCGGGCAATATCTACGTCGGGGATCGCGGCAACCACCGGACTGTGGTCTTCTCGCCCGACGGTAAGGTGATACGCACCTGGGGCAAAGAAGCAGCCAAAGGCACTGAGCAGCACCCCAGGGCGGGTGAGTTCGGCGATATAAAGGACGTTGCCGTAGGCGGTGATGGCTCGGTATACGTGCTGGAAGACGCCACTGTGCAGGTATTCAGCAGCGCGGGCGAGTTCCGCACACTGCTCGACCCGCAAGCTCTCGATATGTATGGTCCCAACGGCATCGCGGTGGACGCCATCGGTAACGTGTACATTGCTGATACGGGGCACAGCCGCGTGTTGAAGCTACCGCCCATCGTCGCAGGCAAGCCGCTTTCGGGCCAGGAGAGCCTGACCGGCGCCGAGCAGAACAAGTTAGAGCAGCCCGTTGACGCGGTAGCAGGCTCAACTCTGGGCCAGACTTACACCATAGACCTCAAGGACCGGATAGTGCAGTTGGGCAACGCCGGGCAGGTAGCCAAGCAATGGCAAGTGCAGGTGGGACGGGACGAAGGCGGCAGTAAACTTGCGGTCTCGCTCGACGGTTCCAAAGTCTACATGAGCGACCCCGACCGCCAGCGCGTGGCCGTGCTTGATGTATCGAGCGGCGCGATCAGCTACTTCGGTGACCAGGGTGGCGAGGCCGGACAGTTCGGGGCGCCAAGCGGGATAGCCGTTGGCGCCGACGGGCGCGTGTATGTGCTGGATCGCGTAAACCATAACGTACAGGTGTTCACGTTAGGCAAGTAAGGGCACGGATGGACGACCTAGAGACCGCTACTTCCCCCCAGATCACTTCAGCCAACGGCCACTCGGCTCCTGCGGCGGCACTCTCGCTTCTAAGACGACCGGGGGCGTTGCCGGTAATCCGCTTCCTGCTTGGAATGCTGGCGTTTGGGCTGGCCTTCCTCGGCGAGCGGTCTATCGAAGATGCCCGCTTGGACGGGTTGAGCGTGCCTCCCAGCAGCGGCTGGTGGCTGCTTGGTGCGGCTGCTCTGTTGTTCACCGTTGCCATGTGGCCTGTGCCTCGGCTGCTGCCCGCAGTGCCCGCACCCTTCTTGTCTATCTTACGCTCCATGAAGAGGCGCGCACTCTTTCTCGTGCCGCTCGTGCTGGCGCTGGTGTGCAGCCTTGCTTCGATACCGCTCTTTGTTACACTCAACACCAAGCAGCCCGACTCGCCCAACCCCAACACTGTACCGCCCCTCGCCCATGATTGGGTCGCCAATACCGGCTCGTGGCTGCTCTATATAGCCTCGCTGGTGCTGTTCGGCCTGGCTTTCGTCATGTGGGAGCGCACGGCCCCACCGCCATCCCAGGGAGGCATCGAGGCCGACCCGCCCGGCGACCGATTACCCAGGCGCATCGAGTGGCTGTTGATTACCGGGCTTTTCGCGTTGGCTCTTCTCTTGCGCCTGCCCGACCTGGCGAGCGCGCCGCCCGGCCTGTGGTTCGACGAGGCCCAAAACGGCATAGTCGCCAGGCAGTTGACGGCCCCAGACGCTGTCCACCTCACCTTCATAGGCGACAAAACGCAGATGGGCGCGCTCTACTTCTACATACTTGGAGTTGTGCTGAAATTGTTCGGCAGCGCGGTCTGGCAGTTGCGCCTACTCCCCGCGCTGGCCGGCTCGCTGATCGTGCCGATACTCTATCTGCTCGCGTTCAGGATGTACGGCTGGCGGGTGGGGCTTGCGGCCGGTGGGCTGCTCGCTGTGTCGGCATGGAGCATTACTTTCAGTCGCTTTGGCCTGGACTCTATGTTCACGGTGGCGTTTGATGTTGCGATCTTTCTCTGTGTGGCGCAGGGACTACGCACCGGCAGATTGGGCTGTTACGCGGGGGCGGGTGTGTTACTTGGCCTGGCGTTGCAGATGTACTATGTGTCCCGCCTCGTGCCGCTCGTGCTGCTCGCCTTGCTACTGCACAGGCTGATTAGCGGCCGAATGAGGATCGTGCGGGCGGTGCGGGCTGGTATAGTGGTGTTTGCCGTGGGCGCATTGCTGGCCTTCCTGCCGGTGGGCCTGTTCGCCATCCAGCAGCCCGACGTGTACAACAGCCGCGTTAGCACAGTTTCCATCTTCAGCGAAGAGGGGAGTGGAGGAGACCCCGACGCCTTCACTCACAGCCTCAATCGCCATCTCCTCATGTTCAACTATGCGGGCGACAACAACGGCCGCCACAACCTGCCCGGCCAACCCATGCTCGACTGGATAACCGCTACCCTCTTCTTCGCGGGGCTAGGTACTTGTTTCTTGCGGGCCTGGCGGTGGCAATATTTCTTTCCGGTAGTCTGGTTCGTAGCAGCTATATCGGGCGGAGTGCTGTCCCTACTCTTCGAGGCCCCGCAGAGCCACCGCACGCTCGAACTTAGCGTAGTCACTGCGCTAGTCGGGGGCATTTTCTTGGGCGAGCTTTGGCAGATAGTGAGCCGCGTGCTGTCGCCTCGCGTCATGCGCGCGACTGCCACACCTGTCCCGTCTGCTATGCCTCCCGCGAGCGGGGCAGCCTTACCTGGCTTTCCGTTTATGCGCCATCATCCCGCATCGGCAGCGAGCAGCCTACCCGTGCGTAAGCGTGCCGGGAATGAGCCTGCGACCACCTTGCCGGTACGCGCTCATGGCCCATTGTCGGTTTCTATTCCTGGTGCCGCTACTGCCCCAACTGCCACGTTGCCTACGGCAACCGAAGACGTGGTGGTTATGCCGCTGGAGATTCCACAGTCTCCTCCCGCAGAGAGGAGTGCTACGGTGCGCCGTACCCTTGCCTGGGCATTGAGTGTGGCCGGAGTGCTGGCGGTGGTGGCGTGGGCGGGCAGCTTAGATGTTCACCGCTATTTTGACGTGCAGGTGAAAGATGCGGGCGTGTGGAAAGAGATGTACAGCGCCCAGGCAGAGGCGGCCCGCGTGTTAGCCACCTACAGCGACAGCCGCGACATCTACGTAAACGCGGTTTACTACAACCTCCCGCCCAGCCAATATCTTGCGCCCAACGCGCACCCGACCGAATGGCCGGGCATGGGCGCGCTCCCGATTAAAAGTGGGCGCGATACGGTGCTGGTGTTGGACCCTCTGACCGCAGCCGACCTCGACGCGATAGCTCGAATGTACCCCCACGCCATGTTCAACCCCCTGCGCGCGCCCAGCAGCCCGGAGACTCTAGAGTGGACGGTCTTTATCCCCGCCTCCGATGTTGCCGCGTTGCATGGGGTTCACGCTACTGTGTATGATCTAAACGGGCAGACGCGGTTGACCGACACGACCCTGGACAGTATGCAGTACGATTGGGGTGTCCAGGGCGCGAAGCCGGGCACCTTACGCCTCTCGGCCACTGTAAGAGTGGAGCAGTCGGGCGACTACAACTTCTACTGGCAGACGGCGGGCGGCTCACCGGCCCCGAACAGCCTGCTTGTTGATGGCTACTCGGTGCAGGCCAGCGCGCCTATCTCGCTCAGCGTTGGCCTGCACAGCGTAGTAGCTACCGACACAGTGAAGAGTCCCACCGGCGCCTCCAAATTGCTCACGGCCCCCGTTGGCAGCTCACCTGTTCCTCTTTCCCCCGACACCCTGTTCGACCCTCGAAAGATAGAGCCGCATGGGCTGACCGGCCTTGTGCGCCAGGGCGACACCTTCGACGGCCCGCCGACCTACCTGCGTGTTGACCCAGTTATCTCCTTCTATTTCCAACGTACCTTGCTTCCCAATCGCCCGTACACGGTTGAGTGGATAGGTCGGTTGTATGTCCCGGTTAGTGGCCCCTATGTCTTCAGTACGGAGCAGTTGAGCAAATCAAGACTGCTGATAGATGACAAAGAGATACTCGTCAACACACAGGACAACCGCACCGAAGGGCAGTCGGTTCAGTTCTCGTCTGGGTGGCACGAGATAAGCCTCTTTTATGAGGATCTGGCAGGCTATTCCCATGTTTATCTATACTGGACACCCCCGGGGCACACACGCTCAATCATACCATCAGCGTTCCTGTGGCCTCGGCTGGGCCAGTATCCTAGCAAACCCGAGAGCGGCGATTGGCCTACCCTGGCCCAGGCCGATGGTAGTGCGTTGCCTCTGGACCGCATTGTGAGTTCTCAGCCGGTGCCCACCGGCCAGCCGCAACCAGTTCCGCCGTCACAGAATGCACCCACACCCGCACCGCCGCCCGTCACGCCCGCCTCTCCCAACGCCAACCCGTCGTCTGCGGCCGGGCCGCAGCCCACACCTCTGCCTGTAGAGCCGATGCAGGCGACGCTCCTGTTGGGTGGGGGCGCGGACGCGCTCAAACATCCCCAGGCCGCTACTTTGGACGACAAGGGCAACTTCTATATATACACGAACGGTGACAGCAAAGTACACAAGTATGACCCATCCGGTAAGTTGCTGACTACATGGGCCGTGCAAGATGCGCAAGGCAGGCCAGTCACCGAAGGCTCGGCGATAGTGGCTCAGGGCACGCACGTTTTGGTACTGGACGCTGCCACGTCGACCCTGTTGAGCTATGATACAGACGGCAAGCCGCTCGGCAGCCTGCATCTTTGCACATGCTACTTCCCGCGTAGTATTTCTCTAGCCCGCGACAGCAATTACTGGGTGGCGGATACCGGCGGGGCAAAGGTGCTGAAGGTGAGCCAGACCGGGCAGGTCTTGAAGTCGCTGGAGGCGAAGGGGAGCGCCCCCGGCCAGTTCGTGGAGCCTACGGGTATCTGGGAGTCGCCACAGGGGACCGTATTCGTGGCAGACATAGGCAACAGCCGCGTGCAGGCTCTAAGCGCCGACCTGAAACCTCTGGCCGCCTGGCCGATGGGCAGCAGCATCGCCCGCGACGGCAACCGTCTGGTTGGCGACAGCAACGGCAATATACTCGTAACCGAGAACGAAAGCAAAGCCGTCGTTCTCTATGACCCATCAGGCAAAGAGCTACACAGGGGGGCCTACAGCAAGGAGGGTAATACCTGGGTGCCCGCCGGCATTGCAGCCGTGGGTGGCGACCGCTTCCTGGCGCTATTCCCCGATCACGACCAGGGGGTGGTGTTCAGTAGTCGGTAGTCGGTAGTCGGTGGTCAGTTGTTACTCATCACGCATCACGTTTCACGTCTACGACGATGCCTTCATTGGGGCGGAGTTGCAGACTACTGAGGCTTGCGGAACCGCTTCGATCCAGGCTGGTTGATAGCACCACTTGGCACTCCCTCTCCACACTGCTCAGGTCGAGGCGGTGGGTAGCGCTTCCGAAGTTGAGGGCGATTAGCATCCGTGTGTCCTCATGCTCCCTTGTGTAAGCGAACACGTCCTCGTGCCTCGTGTCTACCGATCTATAGCTGCCCCTGTTGAGAGCGGGCGTGTCGCGTCTGAGAGTGGTGAGGGTCTGAAACAGCGCGAGCATCGAGGTCGGGGCATCCCGCTCGACCGCCACGTTCACCTGCCGGTAGTTGCCGGCGATGGGCAGCCAGGGTTCGGCTGTGGAGAAGCCCGCGTTGGGGCTTGCGTCCCACTGCATGGGCGTGCGCTCAGGGTCGCGGCCCAGGCCCAGGCCCGGCACCTGCAATTCAAAAGGGTCTTGCACTTTGTTTGCGGGAATCCCCACGTCGGTCATGCCGATCTCGTCGCCATAATAGCAGGTGGGGGTGCCGCGCAAGGTGAGGAGGAGCATCTGGGCTACCCGCGCTTGCTCAACTCCGATGCGACTGGCGAGGCGATGCTGGTCGTGGTTGCCCAACACCCAGTTCGGCCAGG
Organism: Chloroflexia bacterium; assembly: GCA_038254085.1. GTDB lineage: Bacteria > Chloroflexota > Chloroflexia > QHBQ01 > JADMIH01 > JADMIH01. Next base: position 9,418 of record JBBSGN010000033.1, read on the forward strand.
CTCCGGGCGGTAGGGCGGCCTCGTACTCGTCTACGATCCGCCGCACGGCCCGTGCTTGCCAGGGTAAGGTCGGGGGTTCATCATCGTCATCTCCGGGCCAGATCAGCCCGAAGTTGAACGGCAAGTGAATCTCGTCGTTGCGCTCGCCATAATACTTCATCAATTGGCCGAGCGACATATAGGTCTCGCCAACCATCATGCGCTCGTTGTAGCTATTGAGTAACTCGCGCATTTGCCGGATTATCTCATGCACTTCGGGGCGGTTCTGGCTGAAGATGCTGATCACAGCCTGGGCCGGGCTGTCCGCGCTAGGTCTGTATTTTGGGTTGGGTGGGTTATCCCTGAGCAGTTGGTCCTTGACCATAACGTTGATCACGTCTACCCGGAATCCGTCCACGCCTCGGTCCAGCCAGAAGCGCATGGCATCGAGCATGGCCTGCTGCGCAGCCGGGTTGCGCCAATTCAGGTCGGGCTGCTCCTTGAGGAAAGTGTGTAAGTAGTACTGGCTTGTAACCTCGTCCCACTCCCAGGCACCGCCACCGAACGCGCTCAACCAGTTGTTAGGCGGCCCGCCGCCGGGCGCAGCATCCGCCCAGATATACCAATCGCGGCGCGGGTTGTCGCGGGACGAGCGCGACTCTGAGAACCAAGCGTGCCGGTCCGAAGTGTGATTCGGCACGAAGTCGAGTATGATCTTAAGCCCCCGCGCATGGGCCTCGGCCACCAACCGGTCGAAATCGGCCAGCGTGCCGAATATAGGGTCAACATCCGTGTAGTCGGTGACATCGTACCCGAAATCGGCCATAGGGGAAGGGTAGATAGGCGATATCCAGATCGCATCCACCTTCAGCCACTCCAGGTAATCGAGCCTGCTCGTGATGCCCGCAAGGTCGCCTATGCCGTCGCCGTTGCTGTCCTGAAAGCTGCGTGGGTATATCTGGTAGATGATGCCCGTCTGCCACCAGAGTAATTGTGGACTTTGGGCTTTGGGCTTTGGATTTTGCTCCTGCATTACCCGCCCCCTGTTTGAAAAACGATAACTGTATTATAACCTAAATCTGTTTGACAGGCTCGTGTAATTGCTGGACAATGACATCTCGAAACGTATTGAGAGATGAAGTGTCTATCTCTCTAACCTGGAGGAAAATGTGCCGCCATCTATGCCCTTGATAAGCCCGAACAACGATATCACTTTTCCGTCCGACTTCAAGTTTGGCGTTGCCGATGCTGACCTCCAGACGATTGGCGAAGGCCATACTATAGCCGACGAGGGTTCTGAGCCAACTATGTGGTGTCACTTTGCGGAAGAGCATGGCCTGGCGACGCCCGGCCTGGGAATAGACCGATACCACCGTTGGCGCGAGGACATTGAGCATCTGCGGCAACTCGGCGTTCATGACTACCGGACTTCGGTGTCAATGTCGCGGACGCTGATGCGGAACGGGGAGGTTAATCATCGCGGCATCGAGTGGTATAAGCGGTACTTTGAAGCCCTCAAAGAGAACGATATCTCCATCTACGCAACGCTGTACCATTGGGAGCTTCCCCAATACCTGAACGAGCAGGGAGGCTGGACCAACCGAGAGACAGTGTTCGCCTTGCAGCGACACGCGCAGGTAGTGGTCGAGCATCTGGACGAATTCATTGACGAGTACTTTATTCTCAACGAACCCTGGTGTAGTTCATTGTTGAGTTACTACGAGGGCGTGCATGCGCCCGGCAAGCAGCATCGGGACGATAGCGAGAACCTGAAGGCAGCGCTCCTGGCGGCGCACCATCTGCTGTTGGCGCAGGGGCTTGCCTACCAGGCAATAAAAGAGCGCGCGCCCGATGCCAAAGTTAGCGCCGTGTTAAACTTCGAGCCGTCGTATGCCGCTTCATCCGCCCCACAGGACGCGCAAGCCGCGCGATACCGCGATGGCTACTTCAACACATGGTTCCTCGACCCGATCTTCAGAGGACGCTACCC
>JBBSGN010000034.1:0-11345 GCA_038254085.1 Chloroflexia bacterium
GCTTGGCTTCACCTTCATCTTCGTGGTGGTAATTGGCGGGCTGGCGGGCGCACTCAGCGTATGGTTGCAGACGAACAAGAGGCTTATTCAAGAGATTATGGGTGTGGTGCTGGTGCTGTTCGGCCTCCATATGGTGGGCGTTATCAACATACCCTTCCTCAACTATACTCGGCAGGCCAGCAACTATATTCGCCCTTCCAACAACCTCGGTTTCCTGCGCTCGCTCCTCATCGGTATGGGCTTCGGCATCGGCTGGACCCCCTGTATCGGCCCGACCCTCAGCGCCATCTTCACCCTGGCGCTCAACGGGGAGCAGGGAGCGGCCTTCCCTCTGTTCCTCGCTTACTCGCTCGGCCTGGGTATACCCTTCGTAATAACCGCGTTGGCGATGGGCCAGGTGTCGGCGGGCCTGAAGAAGCTGACGAGGCGCAGCTACTCGCTCAAGCTGGGCAACTGGACCGTGCTGGACCAGGTTAATATCATCTCGCTGGTCAGCGGTCTCCTGCTGGTGATCATGGGCCTGCTCATCTTCACCAATTCTCTTACTATACTAGCCCCGGCTATCTCCTGGTTGAATGTGTAGAGATGGCCCGAACCGATCCGCGCAACGTACCCACTCCCGGTTTCGACGTAGAGATACAGAGCGGTGGCCGCGCTCACGACGCCAGCCAAGCGCCTCGTGTTGCCGCCACTCTGTCGCCTGCGCGTGCCGCCGCCAAAGCCCGCACACGGCAGCGCGTGCTGGCGGTGCTGATCGTGGGCCTGCTCGGTCTGTCGGGCATTGCTACGTGGGCCTGGCTCTCCAACCCGACCAGCAACATACCGTCCGATGCGGTCGCGCGTGTGAACGGCGAGTTCATCTACGAGCGAGACGTAAACCGCGAGCTTGACCTCAGCCGCGCCACCAACGACCTGAGCAAGAAGGAGAGCGCCCAGCTTCCTAGCCCAGCAACGGTGCTGGAAGACCTTATCAGCCGCAAGATGAACCTCCAGGACGCCAAGAAGGCCGGAGTTACTGCCAGCCCCGACGAAGTGGATAACGCCCTCCAGGACATACTGGGCCGCACTGGGCTGTCAACCGACCAACTGGCAACCGCCCTCGGCAAGTACAGTCTGAAGCTGGACGATGTGAGGCAGATCGCGTCCGATGTGTACACGATCAACAAGTATATCGCGGGCTACGTGGTGGCGGGCGCGAGCAGCGATGAGGACCGGCGTAACCGCATCAACGATTGGCAGTCTACCCTGGCGCGAACGAGTAAAATAGAACGCTTTAAGCAAGCGGGGGTAGGCACGGCCCCCACCGTCGGCTCGCAAGCCCCCGATTTCGCGCTCAAAGACCTGAACGGCAAAGAGGTCAAACTGAGCAGCCTGCGCGGCCAGCCGGTGATGATCAACTTCTGGGCGACCTGGTGTCCGCCTTGCCGCTCCGAAATCCCCACCATCGCGGATGTGTACAAGGGCACGCACAAAGATGGCGTGTACCAAGTGCTAGGGGTCGCCACTCAAAGCGACCAGCAGACCATCCAGGCGTTCACCCAGGAGTTCGGCATGACGTTTCCTGTCATCCCCGACGCCGACAGCCAGGCCACCAGCCTGTACCACGTCCTCCCCATCCCCACCACCTTCTTCATAGACAAAGATGGCATTATCCGCCAGATACAGATTGGCCCCGTAGACCGCCCCCTTATGGAAAAATGGCTTTTGAACAAGCAATAGAGGAGAGAATGAATATGATCCACGAACCGCTTACACAGGAAGAAACGCTCGACCCTGCGGATTGGGACGAGCTTCGGGCGCTGGGGCACAGGATGGTGGATGACATGTTCACCTATTTGGAGACGGTGCGCGAGCGTGCGGTGTGGCAGCCCATGACTGACGAGGTGCAGAGCGCTTTTCATGCCCCCTTGCCCGAAAAGGGTGCGGAGGCCGAGGCGGTCTACGACGAGTTCCGGGAAAAGATATTACCCTACCCCATGGGCAACATCCACCCGCGCTTCTGGGGCTGGGTGATGGGCAACGGCACGCCGCTCGCTATGATGGCCGAGATGCTGGCGGCGGGCCTGAACCCCAACATGGGCGGCGGCGATCATGTCGCCAACCGCGTCGAGATGCAGGTGATAGACTGGTGCAAGCAGATGCTCGGCTACCCTACCGAGGCGAGCGGGCTGCTGGTGAGCGGAGGCTCGATGGCTAACCTGCTGGCGCTGGCGGTGGCGCGTAACGACCGTGCCGGTTTTGATGTGCGCGAACAGGGCGTGGCGGCAGCCGCCCGCCCGATGACCATGTACGGCTCTGCCGAGATGCACTCGTCGCTGCAACGGGCGGTGGAGGTGCTGGGGCTTGGCAGCTGGTCGTTGCGGCGCATCCCGGTTGGTGATGCCTATAAGATTGACTTGGCTGCATTACGCCAGGCAATCAAGTCCGACCTGGACTCGGGGGTGCAACCCATCTGCGTAATTGGTAACGCGGGCACCGTAAACACCGGCGCGATGGACCCGCTTGACCAATTGGCTGATATCGCCAAAGAACACGGAGCTTGGTTCCACGTGGACGGGGCGTTTGGCTCCCTCGCTTATCTTTCGGAGGAACTACGGCCTCTGCTGAAGGGGATGGAGCGGGCCGACTCGCTGGCCTTTGATCTGCATAAGTGGCTGTATCTGCCGTTCGAGGCGGGCTGCGTGCTGGTGCGCGACGAAGAGGCGCACAGGCGCACATTCTCTCTTCACCCTGACTACCTCAAGCACGGGGACCGAGGCGCGGCTGCCGGGCCGGTGTGGTTTAGCGATTACGGCATACAACTGACACGGGGCTTCAGGGCGCTCAAAGTCTGGATGGCGCTCAAGACCTACGGCGTAGAGAAGTATGGGCGGCTGATCCAGCAGAATGTGGACCAGGCTGCATACCTGGCGAAGCTGGTCGAGCGGTCTCCCGACCTGCAGCTATTGGCTCCCGTTGAGTTGAATATAGTCTGCTTTCGCTTCGTTGCCCCTGCCCTGGCCGACGACCAATTGAACGCCCTCAACGAAGAGTTGCTTATCAGCCTGCAAGAGTCGGGCGAGGCCGTGCCCAGCAGCACTCTACTGCATGGCCGTTATGCCTTGCGTTGTGCCATCACCAATCATCGCAGCCGCCGAGAGGACTTCGACAGGCTGGTGGCCGACGTGAGGCGCATCGGCCAGGAACTTCTATCTAGCACAGAATAAAAGGTGTGCCCCTTGGATGGATCGGCATGCACAAATATCAGCGGTTATTGTTGCAGTACTTGTTGCCATACTAGCCGCACACCTGGCAGCGTCCGTACACATATGGCACAGCCTTTCTTTACGAGCTTCGCTGTTAGCACTGATAGGGCTTTCTCTGTCGAGTTAAGATCGTAATTTGCTCGCGCACGGCTTAACGTGCCCATGCTACAACAGCCGCGCAATGCCTACTCCTTTAGACCGGTCTTGCCGATAAGTCCTTGACAAGTAACCCTTTAGTTACGTATAATAAGATCATGGAAGACGACCATGTGTTCAAAGCAGTGGCTGGTCACCACCGCCGCCAATTGCTCGATTCATTGGCGCAATCTGATGGGCAGACGCTCACTGAGCTATGCGCTTTCATGCCGATGAGCCGTATTGGTGTTATGAAGCACCTTGATATTCTGGAGCAGGCAGGGCTGATCACCACCCGCAAGGTCGGGCGCGAGAAATTGCATTACCTGAACCCCGTGCCGCTTCAGAATGTTGATCTCTGGCTGGATAGCTACCGCCGCCTGTGGGATGAACGCATGGATCGTTTGGAAGACCTAATCAACCGCACTCAATCAAGTGAGCAAGTAAAGGAGCAAAAAGATGTCGAAGCGTAGCCTAGGCGCCGAACCCAACCAACACTCAATCGTCGCTACCTCTATTTTCAACGCGCCACGCGAGCTCGTCTTCAAGGTAATGACCGATCCCGATGCCATCCCGCAGTGGTGGGGGCCGCGCAATCTCACGACGACTGTAGATAAGATGGAGCCCCAGTCGGGCGGGAGTTGGCGCTATGTGGTACACAACCAGAAGGGAAACGAATGGGCCTTTCACGGCGTCTACCACACCATTGAGGCGCCGGTACGGATCGTTTTCACATACGAGTATGAGGCCCTACCGGGCAAGGTGTCGCTGGAGACAACCATGTTCGAGGATCACGACGGCGGGACCAAAATGACCACCATCTCCGTTTTCCAGTCCATCGAGGACCGCGACAGCATGATGCAGAGCGACATGCAAGAGGGCGATGCCGAGTCGATGGATCGGTTGGAAGAGCTGCTGGCGAAGATGTAGCGCCGCGCAGGTCTGTTGCTTATCCCGCAACAATATCGATGAGAGGTTAGAATGATGGCGGAAGAACAATCCACGTTGACGCTATTTTGGGAGCAGTGGGAGAGGTACCAGGATCGGCTCAAGGAAACGCTGTCGCCGCTGGCGGATGAGCAACTGGCCCTGCGCGCGGCGCCCGACCTGCGCTCGCTGGGCGCGCTTGCGGCGCATATCGTCGCGTCTCGGGCGTGGTGGCTCCACGGCTTCATGGGCGAAGGCGGCACAGATATAGAGCCGCTGCTACACTGGGACGCGCCTGGCGCACCAACCCACTCTGCCGCCGAACTACTGGCAGGGTTCGATCTGACCTGGCAGGTGATCATGGGCTGCTTATCACGCTGGAGCGACGCCGATATGCAACACACCTTCCCCATTGACGAGGATGGCCAGCGTTCCGACCTATCCCGTAGCTATGTCGTCTGGCACATGCTACAACACGATCTGCTGCACGGTGGCGAGATCGCGATCACCCTTGGCCTAAACGGCATGTCAGCATCATACATGTAGACTATCTACGCAACCACCTGTACCGCTTGCCACTGCCTCCTGGGGTCTTCCAACACCTCGTTCAACTTGGGTAACTCCTTACCTTTGACTCGCGGGCGGCCATCTATGCCGAGTTTACGAGGCGGGGCAGGCGCGTATGACACGTTTGTACAAAGTCGAGCTTAGACCGGGTTGTAATGGAACATGAAGCGCTGCTTGAAGCGCCTGAGCAGGCGCAGTACCGGCGGGCCGAGGAAGAAGAGCAGCAGGGCGTTGCCAAAGCTGCTCCATAAGTCCCAGGGCAGCGATGTAGCCAGGTAGAAAGCCGCGTAGCGTTGAACTGCGTCCAGCAGGCCCGCGCCAGGCTGCCATACTTGCCCGGACGGTGTACCCGCACCGAGGGCGATATACGGCCAGAACCACAGGTTCATCACCGCGCCAAAGAGCAGGCCGACGATTGCTCCCCATCCCGTGAGCAGCCATTTCTCTGCCTTCCTGCCCAAGAGAGTTGACATAACTCTTGAAGGCAGCGCGGACGAAGCAAGGCCAACCCAGCCGACCGCGAGCATCTGGAAGGGCATCCACGGCCCGACACCCGCCGTAAAGAGAGCGGACACTAGCACCGACAGCGCGCCGAGCAGGAAGCCGAACAGTCCACCAAAGACGTAGCCGCACAGGATAGGCAGCACCAGGAATCCCGAAAAGCCTCCCGGCCCCTGGAACGGCCTGAGCAGCGCGTTCGTGGCGACCATCATCCCTAGAAGGGCCACAGTCTTGCTATCTATCGTGCGCGTCTCCAGGTCTGCCACGATAGCCACCAGGCAAAGGCCCATCACCAGCAGGAAGATCAACGGGGCATCAGCAGCGTGCGATCCTGTTTCCTGTGTAGGCCCAGGTGACACAAAGAAAGGGTAGATAAAAGCTCCCACCCCCAGCAGCGTGGTCAGCGCCACTATGACCCCGCTCAACGCTTTGGCGGGTGCCGGGCGCTGCGTGTCGGGTGTTGGGTGTTGGGTGTTGACTGGGGGAGCGCCTACTTGCTGAACTGCCATAATCTCACTCTATCTCTTCGTGCCACTTGTGCCTTCGTGGTTCATTCCTGGCGTATCACGTTTCACGTCTTCTACTGTGACCAGCGCGGGATTGCGGAACAGCTTACTTACTTGCGAGGAGAAGACCAGCGAGCCGGTCATTACCTCGCGGGCGGGGCCGTCGGCCACAACATCGCCATCACCGAGCAGCACCACGCGGTCGGCCAGTTGGGCGGCCAGTTCTACGTCGTGGGTCGCCAGGACGACGGTGCGCCCTTCGTCTCGTAGACCGCGTACTATCTTCACCAGCGCGTCCTTCTGCCCGTAGTCGAGGCCGCGCGTCGGTTCGTCCAGCAAGACGATCTGGGGGTTGCCAGCAAGCACGGCTGCCAGGGCCACACGCTGCCTCTCACCCACGCTCAGGTCGCGCGGGTCGTTATCTCGATAGCGCATGAGGCCCAGGCTGGACAGCAGTTCGGCCCCGTCGGGCGGCAGGCGGTGAGCGCGCCGGGTGAAATCTATCTCGTCCTGTACTGTGTCGGCGAAGAGAAGCACGTCCGGCTGCTGGGGCACATATCCCACTAGCTTAGACATCTCATCAAGCGACACCTGGCGCGTGTCCACACCCAACGTCAGCACACGGCCCCGCGCAGGCTTCAGTAGGCCCACCATCAGTTTCAACAGGGTGGTCTTGCCCGCTCCGTTGCGCCCCATGAGAGCTGTTATCTCTCCCGCACGTAACTCAAGGTCGAGACCGCGAAACACCTCCAGCTCGCCGTAGCTGAACCAGACGTTTTGCAAGCTGACTGATGGATTTTGGCTTTTGGATTTTAGATTTTGGATTTTGGTGCTTATCGGCCCATGATGCCCGCCGACCCCTACGAATCTGCGCGCTTCCTTTATCGTCAATGGGAGGGGTCGCCAGCCGAGCAATTTGGCGACTTGTACCAGGGGAGGGGCCAGCGGTATTTGGGCTAACACCTCGCGCGGCGGGCCTGTTACCGGCTCGCCTTCGGGGGCGATATATAAGACGCGGTCGGCGTGCTGCACGACGCGCTCCAATCTGTGCTCGGATAGCACGATGGTTAGCCCCAGATCGTTATTGAGCTTGACCAGCGAGTCCAGCACCTCTTCAGCCGACTGCGGGTCGAGTTGCGAGGTTGGCTCGTCCAGCACGAGGACGCGGGGTTGCAAGGTCAGCACGGCGGCGATAGCTACACGCTGCCTCTCGCCCCCCGACAGGGTGTTCACCCGCCTGCCGCGCAGATGCTCGATGCCGAGGGCGTGCAACACTTCTTCTACACGCTTCCGCATGAGGGTAATGGGCAGACCGGCGTTCTCCATGGCAAAGGCTAGCTCGTCTTCCACCATCTCGGCGACGAATTGGGCTTCCGGGTCCTGGAAAACCATCCCTACTGTGTCGCTCATCTCGCCCGGCCCTGCTTCCACCGGGTCGCGCCCAGCCACAGTAATGCTTCCCGATAGCTCCCCGCCGTAGAAGTGGGGCACAAGCCCGTTGATGAGCCGCAAGAGGGTGGACTTGCCCGCGCCCGACTCGCCCGTGACCAGCAAGAACTCTCCTTCCTCCACGCCCATCGAGAAATCGCGCAGGGCGGACCGCTTGGCGCTGGGATACCTGTAGCTTACGTTGCTTATTGAGATGATGGGGTGTGCCGAGCTCATTCCGTGTTCCCTGCTGCTTTAGCTAATACGCGCAAAGGGGTACTCTGCCAACGTGCTATCAGCGGTATCGGCGCGGCAAGGGCGATCAGGGCCAGGGCGATTACCGGGTCGAATGGCGGCATATGTATACGCGGGAAGGGGTAGTAGCTCAAGGCGGAGGGCGCGAGAAATTTGTAGATAAGGAGAATAGCCAGTATCGCCAATGACGCCACCGTGAGGACCGTATCCCTCTCCCGCCAGACGCTCCGCCTGTAGCGGCTGCGGCTTCGTCCCAATCCCATAGCGCGCAGCGTCCAGGCTATCGAGGCGATACCGGCCACTATGCACGTCCAGCCTACCCAGGGCGCGCCTTGCAGGAAAGCGAGCATCGCGCCTCCTATGCCGATCAAGCCGAGGCTCGTTATCAAAGCGACCTGCGCCAGCATGGGCCGCACTGGACGCGAACCGGCGGGCGCTCGACTGAAGCCGCGCGCCTCCATCGCTTCGGCCAGGTTGAGAGAGCGTTCCATGCCGCCTGATAATAGAGGCATGATCAGGGGGACGAGATCGCCCGCCCGCCTGACCCGGTGCCCGCGTAACGCCTGGGCCTCTCTGATCTCGGCGAAGCGCGTGACCATCTGGGGCACAAAGGTTATGGCTATTGATGTTACCAGCCCTACCTGGTGCAAGGCTTGGGGCACCGACCTGAGCAGGGCATAGTAGTCGGCCCCCGCGCTGAAGGCGGCGAACACCACCAACACCGCAATCAGCGACAGCGCGTCCAGGCCCGACCACACCATGCTTTCCAGGGTGATGGGGCCGCCGATCACCGGCCACTCTTCGGGCAGCCTGAACAGCACGATCGCCCCCGTGTGCAGGCTCAACCCTTTGAGCAGCGCCACCAGCACGAACAGACCCGCCATCGCCCGCACCAGCATCCCCCAGCCCCTCCGCGACGGGCCGGCCTGTGAGAACATTGACAAGCCGTGCCCCCCTCTTGACGTACCGCTTCTGCCCAGCCAGGAATTGACGGCTATACCGACAATTAGGACAAGCGCCAGGTAGAAGGGGTTGCGGGTGCCGAGAGCAGCCAGCATTGCGGGCACGAGCCACAGCAGCCAGGCCCCGAGGTGAAACTCCGAGGCGGCGCTATTCCACACGCTGGCCTCCTGATGAGCGGCGCAGCCGGACCAACACCGCCCACGCGACAAGCCCCAGGATCGTGACGGCTCCTATCGCTATGCCCAGGCTACGCGCCAGAGATTCCTGCGGATCGGAGGTTGGGCGTTGGGCGTTGGGCGTTGGGCTAGCGGCTGGCTTGGTTGTGGGTGGCTCGGTCGGCGTATCAGAAGGTGTGGGCGTTGGTGGCGTGGGCACAGCCGTTTGTGTGGCTGTAAGTATCGGCGTGCCGGTGAGCGAGAGTGTAGGTGAGAGCGCAATAGCAGGCTGTTGTGTCGAAGTAAACTGTGGCGGTGTAATCGTCGGCAAAGTGGCCTGTATCATAGTGGTCGGCACGGGCTGTAATGGCCTGGGCCGGATTGGTGTGGGCGGCAACACGGGCGGGCGCTTCGTGCTGGTGGGTCGAGGCAGCGCTCGTGTTGGCGTTGGTGGATGCGTCTGGGCGGTATTGGCCGCTTTGGGCTGCGTCGCGGCGCAAACTTGCGTGTATGAAGAGAGCGCTGGAGGCTTGCCGTCGCTCCACGCCCACCCTTCTACGTCGCCGTCATGCACTTTGTAGCCGCCCGCCCCCACAATAGAGCTTACCCACTTGCCGTCTTTCAGATGGTGGTAGCTCCAGTACTTTCCGCTCGTGCCGAAGGACTGGCACGCGCACGGCTGGTTCGGATAATCGCACCCGTCCCGCCCAATCTTGCACACCTCAGCGCCCATCCCTCCATACGCTTCTATCTGCACGTCCAACCCCGTCTTAAGCAGCAAGTCGAGGCCGCTGATGCTATCGCCCGAAAAGGGCACGCAATAGGTCTCTATCGCGCCGTCCGCGAATTGCAGCACGAGGCCCGCGTGGTGTTCTGCCTGCTGTGTGCTGGTTCCCTGTACATTCGAAGCGTCCGGCGCTGCAAGCGCTAACAACATTATCAGGCCGGTTAGTGCTGTCCGCGTTCGCTTCGCGCTACACCCCATCTTGGGACCCCTCAGTTGCAGGGCCGTTCGCGAACGGCCCTGCCTAATCTATGGTGTTGGTGATTCGCGCCGGACTAGCAGTCCAATAGAGAGCAACAAGGCTCCCAGTGCGATAACGCCTGCTGTCCAATCAATGCCGTCAATACCGCCACCTCCGGTGCGAGGCATACCGGGCGCAGGTTGGATGGCTGGCGCTGCCTGAACGGGCAGAGATCGCACAAGGGTCGCACCCAGGATCGCGGGCACGGCCTGGTAGGTCGCGCCTGCATTGTCGTCCGGCTGCGATTTCTGGTATTGGAACGCGCCGTCCGGCTTTTGCAGCGACAAGAGGAAGGCGATCCCCTTGCGGGCTGTCGTCTCGTTGCCGAGGGCCAATGACGCCTGCGTAACGTAAGCAATCGAGTTCGCATCGCTCTCGCTGCCATTTCCCCCGCCCTTCTGGTACGGGAAGCCGCCATCCGCGTTCTGCTGGCTGTCCAGGTAGGTCACGGCCTTCTTGATAGCGAGTGGATCGGCCCCGCCTACCGCTATCAGCGCCTGCAATGCAACTGCGGTCGTGTTGGTGTCGGATGCGCCTGCCTTTGTGTCGCCTGAGAAGGACCAGCCCCCGTCGGCTGCCTGCACGCTCTCCAGGTACTGCGCCGCTTTTGGCCTGGGGCCTCCGAACTTGGCGAGGCCCAGCATCGCAAAGGCGTGGCCGATGGTGTCTTTGCCATAGTGTCCTGTGCTGGGGTCGTAGGCGGCCTCTATAGCGGCAATCAGGTTCTTTGGCCCGCCCAACGGCGCAAGGTTAGGGCCGAACGGCCTGCCCGTATCTCCCAGTGCGGAAACCGCCAGGAGCAGCTTGCCCGCCCCGCCCGGCGTCTTAGCCAGGTCGCCGGCCTTGCTCTCCAGGAAGGTAACAGGGGTATTGCCGTTCTGCGAGTAGCTGGCCGGGTCTTGGCCTGCCGCCAATATAGCCAGCAGCGCGTCAATGGTGGACCCCGCGCCGAAGCCCGCGAATGAACCGTCGGGCTGCTGCTGGCTCTTCATCCAAGTCAGCGCGCTGTTCGCCGCCTCTACGTTGTCGCCCGCTGCCGATACGGACGTGGCCCCCGCGATTCCAACTAATACTAGCATGGCGGCCAACCAGGCCGCTCCTATCTTCCCCAATTTCGATGCTGAATACATGTCCATCTCCTCCTTGAAATAAATAAACCCATGTCATCGCGACAAGGGTTAGGTAAAAGATGGAACTGTTATACGATAGCTGGGCCGCCATCCCTCATGGGAATGGACAATCTGGACAATGGTTACGGACGAACTATCGCTCCTACCCCTTTCTCGCGAAGGTGTTTGGAGTCTCACAGAGGCGGGTATCCTGGCTCTCCGAGGCTTGCGGGTCTCGGATTACAGTTGCGGGACAGCGCCGGACTCTCACCGGCTTCCCCCATTGCTGCCGTAGTTTCCGTGCTACGGCGACCTCTGCGGTACACGCATATTCACTTGTGAGGTGAGTATAACAAGCTTGGGTGCAAGTGTCAAACGAGTCGCGAGTTGTGAGTTGTGAGTTGTGGTCTCTAACCACTCATAACTCACAACTAATACCAACTGTTCACAATTAGGCTGCATATTGTAGGAGGGTTGTGGATGCTTTCTCAGGCAAGGGGGGTAAAGCAGCACAAGCAGTGCAGATCCA
>JBBSGN010000035.1:0-11222 GCA_038254085.1 Chloroflexia bacterium
GTACGCTCTGCATCCATGACTGTATTCCTCCTTAGCGGCACGACCGCTGATCTCAATTCGAGTGAGGCAACAGTTATGCCCTTATTCGCACCTTGGACCCCGTGTCTTGTGTCTGCATTACCTGTTTGCTATTCCTTTGGACGCTGAATCGCGTTCGTGGCCCGATCCTAGTTCGTGGTGGGCCGTAAGTTCGTGCGCATCCCGCCCGCTGTGCCCACAAGGGTCAGCATGTACGTTTAGATAGGCCAGGCGCGGCTGAGCGTGAAACAGTGCGTGGCGAACTTCCTCAACTATCCTGTGACTCTCTCCTGTTGGCATATCTTCGTCCACAGTAATATGCAACTCTGCCTGTAGTTTATGCCCCAGCCAGCGCACACAGCAAGACGTACTCGCATGGCTCGACGGCGTACACCCCACTGTAGTCGTTGAAGAAAGCGGAGAAGTAATCGCGTTCGCCTCCACATCCTCATACCGTTCAAGAGAGTGCTACGCCGGTATTGCAGAGTTTTCCGTGTACGTGGCTCGCAGCGACCGAGGACGAGGTGCGGGACGCCTCGCAATGGAGAAGCTCCTAGCGGAGGCGGAGCGGGCAGGTTTCTGGAAGATGCTCTCCCGTATCTTTCCGGAGAATATAGCAAGCCTTTCTCTCATGCGCTCCCTAGGCTTCCGAGAAGTGGGCACATATGAGAAGCACTCTCGACTGGACGGTGTGTGGCGGGACGTGGTCATTGTTGAAAAGATCCTCCAGGCGAATATTGTCTGAGTGAGGCATAATGTCTGACCGAGCCATGACTGTCAGAATGCAACATTCATCACTGCCACTTATATCACTAATTCCGCTCACAGATGGGGTCGTGGTAGTGCGATTACCACGTGATAACGACGCGGCGGCGGTCGTCGAGCATAGCCAGCACCTAGACTTGCAGGCTACTTATTGGTTGCCTGTCCCAGTTCCCTGTTCACCAGAAGACGCGCAAGATCGCATACGCGAGTTCAAGGCCGGGTTCAGTGGGCACTTTGGGTTTACTCTCGTCATCTCCACCCCAACCAACGACGATGCGTTCCTTGGCATTATTATGTTAGGGCTTCACAGTGCAGAAATAGGCGAAGTGTCATACGGGGTGGCGCCCGATTACCGCAATCAAGGTCTGGCCACTCGCGCACTAAAGCTCATGACGGGATGGGCTTGTAGCAATCTGGCGCTGATGCGGATTGCGCTTCGTATTGGAGTACCTAACCTGGCTTCCCAGCGTGTGGCCGAAAAGGCCGGTTTCGTCCGGGAGGGTATTGTCCGGACCAGGGTGCCCTCCACAGGTAAGGAGTACGACGACGTTGTCTACGCCCATTCGTGCTCCCGGGGCAAAGCAACTCCCTCGGCTACTGATGTTGAGAAAGCCTCTGAAGACGAGTGCAAGTAAGGCTGGTATGTATCAGCATCAATATGAGCATCAATGCAGCAGAGGTATCAGGCGATTGCTAACTTCAACTGACAGTCTATAGGGTAGGTATAAGCTCTGACTATTACACTTGAGCGATCCCAGATTGCGCATTCACTACATCGCGTCAAAATGCAGCGTGGCTGGGTTTGGTCTTTTACTATGGGCTGAGGGAGACGAGGGAGACGAGGCAGTCGGACTTACCCCTTGCCTTGTCTCAACATCTGAGCATAATCATGGGGCATCAGATCGGGGGCGCTGGTCGCCTCTATAGCTCGGGCGGGTCGCTCAATATCGTATTGCACTCGCACGAACTCCACGCTCAGCTGCTTACCACCGCCAGCCACTTCAAGAACGACGTAGCAAGCGCGCGGGTCTCCGTCCTTCGGTTTACCGATGCTCCCCTCGTTTATCACGTGTCTGCCGGTGGGCAATACGCGGTGATAAGGAATATGAGTGTGCCCACAGATCAGCACGTCGGACTCGACCATGTCAAGTAGCCGCTCGAGGCTGGCGTCGGGC
The DNA here is from genome assembly GCA_038254085.1 of Chloroflexia bacterium. Classification (GTDB taxonomy): domain Bacteria; phylum Chloroflexota; class Chloroflexia; order QHBQ01; family JADMIH01; genus JADMIH01. The sequence goes on from JBBSGN010000035.1 coordinate 1,959, forward strand.
CGGTCCTCATACAGGTACTCGTTCACCCGGCGTGGCGAGCCGTGTACCAGCATGATGCGAAGATCGCCCAGATGCAGGGGTATCTGTGAAGGGAGCGCACGAAGATAGGCTTTGTTCTCATCGGTGGTATGCGCGTTGCTCCACGCAATCGAGAGCTTACCCAAAGCTTCAGAATGAGCGTCTTTGTAAGCGCAGCCGCAATCATCGCTGCTGGTCCCAACGCCCAGGTCGTAGTTGCCCATGATGCAGGGGATGTCTCGCTCTCTGATGGCCTGCACTACTTCGTTAGGGTATGTGGCATACCCGACGAGGTCACCCAGGCAGTAGCGCTCCTCGAGCCCTCGAGCGTCCATATCGGCAAGCACCGCTTCAAGAGCGGGCAGATTAGCATGTATATCCGAGAAGATAGCGATCGGCACTGTCAGAGTTCTCCTTTAGCTGTGTCGCTGACACTTTGTGCGCTGGCTGTGTCCTTCTTTGCGGCAGCGCCATTACGCTGGATCGTCCCGCTGACTTTGTTTGTGCTCGTCGTGCGAGGCAGGGATCTGGAAGCGGAACTCGAAGAGGAGGTCGAGACGGAAGTTGAGGCAGGAGATGGCGAAGGAGCGGGAGCGGGCCCTCGCAGGAACTGATAAGTGAAAGCCCCAAGCACGGCCCCAACGAGCGGACCCGCAACATAGACCCACTGGTCCTGCCACGCTCCTGACACAAGGGCGGGGCCGAGCGAGCGAGCCGGGTTCATAGACGCGCCGCTGATAGGGCCGCCCCACAAAGCGTCAAGACCGACAGCGGCCCCAATCGCCAGGGCCGCAAGCTGGCCCACCGCTCTGGTATCGGTAGCCACAGCCATGATTACGAACATAAGGGCACCGCTCAGCAGGATCTCAAGCCCAAGCGATTGCATGCCGCTGCCGGCAGGGAGTGTAACGCCCAGATTGGCTACGTTTCCGAACAGCGTCCACAACGTCAAAGCGCCTCCAGTGGCCCCCAGGAGTTGAGCGGCCAGGTAAGCGGGCACATCCGGCCAGGGAAAGTGCCGGGTGAGAGAGAACGCAACGGTGACGGCGGGGTTGAAATGCGCACCCGAGATGTGGCCGGTGGCCGCGATCATCACCATAATAACCAGCCCAAAGGTGAAGGCCACTCCCACATGTGTGAGCGCGCCGGTCATACTGTTCACCATGATGGCGCCGCAACCTGCGGTAACAAGAGCAAAGGTGCCGACGAACTCGGCACTCGCCCGCCTCAACAGATTATGTCCTGATATCATTGGCCCTTGCTCCGACGGCGGTCGCCCTCGACCAGAGACAGGAGAAAGCGGTTGCGGGCTAAAAGGTCGTGCGCTATGCTGCGAAACAGTTGGAGGCGTGCTTCCTCATCCTCGAGGGCTGAAGGGTCAGGGAAGGACCAGTGAATCTGGTCAGGATCCCCCGCGAAGTATGGGCAGGATTCTCGGGCCTTGTCGCAGACGGTGACCACGTAATCGAACCTCTGGTCCCGAAACTCGTCCACGTGCTTTGAATGGTGGCCTGTGATATCGATGCCCATACCCGCCAGTGTGCGGATAGCATCCGCGTGTACCTGTGAGGGCTCGGTGCCCGCGCTGCATACCTCAACGAGGTTGCCGCCGATCTGCCGCAGTATCCCCTCGGCCATCTGTGATCGCGCGCTATTGTGGGTACAGAGGAAGAGCACGCGCGCCTTCTGCGGTCCGTCCACGCCTCCCGCCCGTTCCGCTGCTTCCACCCTTTCGGCCCTTTCGGCCCTTTCGCTCCGGCTTCTCGCCGGCTGGCTTGAACCAGGCGCGAGCCCTCTAGGTGTGGTAGGCTCCGAACCGTGGGCAGACTCAACCTGTGCGTGAGTAATGCCTGGGTGAAGTGCATCCCCCGCGGCGAAGAACATGTCACGTACCTTGCCCAGATCAATGCTGTAGTAGATGTCGCGGGCATCAGCGGAACTGCGCCGCTCATGCACCAGTTCACCCTCCCGGAGCTTCTTGAGGTGGTAAGAAACGAGGTTCGCGGGCTGGTCGAGCAGGGCAATCAGTTCGTGTACTCGATGGTCGCTACGAGCCAGGGCCAGCATAAGCCGCCAGCGCACGTCGTGAGCCAGCAATCTCAGAAAGCCCGGCACCTGGGGCGAAGGAGATGAAAATGCAGTAGCACCGCTCGTAACGCTCATTGTAGCCTTCAAATTACTTCGTCTCATTTTATATCAAATGCATTTGAATTATATTTGACGGTTGGAAGCTTGTCAAGATACGAGGTCTATCCGAGGTCGAAACTGGTGCTCACAAGTGGGACAACCTTGTTTAGACGAACCATTTCTTGTATCGGTCGGGACGCAGATAGTGTGCCACAGGAAGGGATGCGTCCAGCCGGTCATATGAGCCGTGGCATGTGTCACTATGCCTTTGGCGGCAGTTGCGGTGGCGCTGGTTGTACCTGGTCTTTGTTCTTGAGCATGGCGAAGGCGGCGGGGATAGCACCGAGGATCCAGAGGCCGCAGATAAGGAATTTGACCGCGTATCTGGCCTCGATTATATGCACCGTGAAATAGACGATTGTAAGCGGGCTCGTGAGGGCAAACGCCCAGGCAGCCCAGGCGGGGACCAGGCGCAACCGGCCAAGCATGATACCAATAAAAACGGCGCTGAACAGGTGGCCGATGACGTAGATGAGCAAGTAAGTGAGCATTACAGCGTCGCCGTTGAATTGGGTCCAGAGTGCAGCTAACTGGGGTGTCTTGCCGTCTCGGGCGATATCGTAGGCGAGGCTGTCTATGCCGATGAGGCCAGACCACGGTATCCAACCGATGAGGGAGAGCGCCGCCGAGATAGTCGCGAGCCATGGCGCGCGCCGCATGCCGAGCAGTGACATGCCCAGGTAACCCAGCGGTAGGAAGAATGAAGCGGCGATGGCGCCAATGAAGTGCAGCATGTTGCCCGTAGGGCCGGCCATGATGCTGGTATCGATGGGTGCGGCCGCAGTGCTGTTGAAGACGACGGGAGCTGGATTCTCAGGCCATGCAAGGACATAGAGAGTAATGCTCAACGGTGCGAGCACGATGCAGGCCGCCAGTAGCATGCGTTGTAATTTGAAGGCGGGATGTGTTGATGTCATTAGTGGTATTGACGCCTGTTCTGAATCAGGTGGTTCCATCTTGTTCCTGCCTCCTTATATCTACTTATTATGGCGCCGGATCCGATAAGGAAGATGCTTCCGACCCCTGTTTGCCCACGACTGGCCCTGCTAACCCTATTAGCTCAATTAGCCTCGCAAGGCTGCCAGGCCCTCGCGTACGCCGTAATACACGATAACCAGACCCGCCAGAGGGTCTGCCCACCACAAACCAACGGCGGCATGCAGCACAAGTCCGACCAGCACAGCCCCTGCCAGGTACGCATCCACCAGCGTCACGCGGCTCTCGGTTATGAGCACGAGATTGTTCAGCTCTTTTCCCGTAACCCTCTTTCCCCATGCGAGCAGGAGCATTGCGACCAGCGTGGCCGCGAGCCAGATAATGCCAAGCAAAGAGGTGTCAGGACGTACCCGGGTAATAAGGCTGCCAGCCGACTGCACCAGTACATATATGGCAAGGGCGAAGAAGGCGAGGCCAATAAGGCGCAATGCCATGCGTTCTCGCTCCCGATCCTGGTCCCTTTCTTTTAGCTGCCACACCACAACTACCGATGCGAATATCTCAATAAGGGAGTCCAGACCAAAACCTGCAAGTGCGACGGAGCGCGCAGAGAAAGCGGCAGCTATCACTATGATGCTGCCCACCACGTTCCACGCCAGCGTGATGTACTCCAGGAATAAGCCACGCTGCAACAACGTCGAGCGTAGAACAGGCCCGCTCACAGCAACACCAGCCACATTAACTTCGCTATCGGGTTCATGTGCCAGACTGTGACTGTATACCCTCTCATATATTCTCCTCCGATGTCCCCAATCCCCTGTCCCCTGTCCCTTTGTCCGTTAACCCCCTGTCCCCTCCGCGATTACCGCGCTCATCTCCTCCGTGCATTTTACGTCAGCGCTGAGCAGAAGTGCAACACTTGTTGCATCCACCACCGATTAGGTGTAGAATAATCCGAAATGCAACAAGTGTTGCAATTGACAGAGAGTAGGGAGGAGCAGGGAGGAAAAAGCTGGATAACATACACAGTCGCCCGGCAGCACAAGAATGGTTGCTATTCTTACCGCAGCTTCCTTCATCACCCTCCAGCTTGAGGGTGTTAGTGTGGCGGCGGGTGCGCGCCGAGGGTGCAACAGGTCTCCAGAACGGGGTATGGGTCTTACCTCGCACTCCTGCACACGAGCGCACTCTCCGCGATCTGCTCGCCGAAATTGAGGGGCAAGGTGGTACCGGCACGCTCTTTGTGGCAACTCCATTGGACCCGGAGGTGGAAGGCACCCTAATTGAGAGGTTCCGTGCGCACCGAGACCAGGAGTACACCGAGGTGCTCGGGCGATGTCGCGATTTCCTGGCGGAGATAGATAAAGAGACCAGAGCAGACAACCTTACGTTTGCCGAGCTTGAGGAGAACGAACAGGACCTGCATAAGCTCGAGGTCTGGCTTGGCAAAATACAGGCGCGTGATGCCTTTGGCGGGCACAGGGCAGAGGAGGCATCAGCAGCCCTCGCCGGGTGCCGTGAGGCGCTGCTGACGTTTGCTAACAGCATCTACGTGCGCGAGGGTCTTGACCCCAAAGAGGGAGACGAACTCGATTGAGAAGGTTTGGCTTTTACGTGGCTTTAGCGGTGGTGGCCACAATACCTGGATTGCTCATGCGTTTCACGGGCACGCAGATCACCCCGCTGCTCGACACGCTAGTATTCGGCGGTGCGCTCCTGGCCGCCGGGTTCATGCTCTCGTGGTCTGCGGAAACCGCAGAGGAGCACGTGTCACAGGGCGTGGCGATGGCAGCACTGGCCCTTGTCACGATCCTGCCGGAGGCGGCGGTTGATATGTACTTCAGCTTCCAGGCAGGTCAGCACCCGGCATCTGATTACGTGCAGTTTGCCGCTGCCAACATGACGGGGGCCAATCGTCTCCTTATAGGCACAGCCTGGCCACTGATAGTGATCCTCTTCTGGTGGCGCTCGGGCAAACGTGCCGTGGAACTACGGTGGGAGAACTCGGTCGAAATAGTGTTCCTCGCACTCGCCAGTATTTACTCATTCGTAATCGTACTCAAAGGCCAGATCGATCTCATCGACACTGCCGTGCTCGTAGCCTTGTACGGTGCCTACCTGTGGCGGCTTGGAAAGCTGGCACGTCCTGGGGGTGCAAGCAAGGACGAGCCTGACGGCGCCGATGACGATGACAACGATAAGGACGATGATAACGATATAGAGGTGGGTCCCGCTGCCGCGCTTGTCACGCTGCCAAAGCGACAGCAGTACACTATCATGGCCCTGCTCGCAATCATAGCAGGAGCAGCCATTCTATTCGTGGCAGAGCCATTTGCCGAATCGCTGGTCGCTACCGGTACTGTGCTTGGGATAAACAAGTTTCTCCTGATCCAGTGGATCTCCCCCCTCGCCGGTGAAGCTCCTGAAATCATCATTACGGTTCTGTTCGTGCTGGCGCTGCGGCCAACATCGGCATTTGGAGCCCTGGTTTCCGACAAGATAAACCAGTGGACGCTGCTTGTAGGCGCCATGCCACTCTTTTTCTCGCTGGGAGCCGGCACGTTAGGTGTATTGCCATTGGATGCCCGCCAGCACGAGGAGTTCTTCCTGACAGCCGCCCAATCGCTTTTTGCCGTTGCGCTCCTTCTGCGGTTACGTCTGAGCTTGAGGAGTGCTCTGCTGTTGCTGGGGCTTTTCCTTGTACAGCTCGTGCTTGGTTTCATCTACCGCAACGATGAAGCCAGCACTATTACCGTACTGACGTATATGGCCTGGCTATATATCGTTCTTGCACTTGGTTTGCTTCTCTCGAATCGTACTCATCTTGCCAACTACATCAGGTTCGGCCTTTTTAACCGGCCTGTGATTGTGGTTAGTACACCAGACAAAATGGACTCAGACTTTGACGCTATTGACGCCACGGATACGACTGGCAGCGCCATTACGCCAGCTGCCCTGTCGCGTTCAGAAGTGGTGAAGCGGGAACCCTGAGCCGTACGGTACCTGATGCAATAATGTTATATCGGGAACGCTTGCACGAACCGGGAACATTACTTGATTCAATATCGTTACATAGCGATGGTACGCTATAGCCAATTCGCACCGCCCATCTATGTGCTGACCAATGACGCCGCTCACCTGCGTCGTACCCTCTGACCTACAATTCTGGCCGCAGAATTGCAGGTTATACTTTGCTCTCCTGCCTGGTTGCATTGTAGCTTACTTAATCGACACTTCCCACGGGATTTCTGCGTTTGCCCAATCGGTATACCCATCTACCCTGCGCTGGCAATACATGTAAAGTGCATCAAATATGGGCAGCATTCGCTCGACCATTTCCTGGTCGCTCGAAGAGAGACTATTCATTCCCTTGGCTATAGCGCGCAGCCCCTCACCCTCCGCCGGGGAGCCCGCTTCTTTAGTTTCCGCGGAACGAATGATGTCGCCCATCAGTTCGAGGGCGGCCTCTCTTTGCCCCAAGCTATATTCGGCGAGCAGCTCCTGAAAACTTGTGCGCTCATCAGCATCGCGCTCTTCTGAATCCGTGTTGTGGAAGGGCAGCGCACCCTCCTCAACAGCACGAGCCATTTCTTCGCCTCGCACGTAGCTTATCTCCGCTCGGGGGTCAAGGTGACGCCGGATAAGCCACACGCAGGCAGACCTGTCCAGGCGTACTCCAACTCGTGTAACCCATTTCAAGCTACTTGAACTCCACTGTCGTATGCCCCGCATGCTTCGAGAACGACATTTAATTGCGAGCGCTTACACATATCGTGCCTCGGAGGACAACTAGCTCTCTTCCGGCTCCATAAACCCCCGAGCGATCCCACAACTGGTAAGCCAGATTGTGCCAACTGCCCAGCCTGCTATGACATCGGTCGGATAATGTACCTCCAGGTAGACGCGGCTCACCCCGACCAATCCACACAAGGCAAGTGTGGGGGCCCAAACCAGGGCCACTCCTTGATGGTGCGTCAAGGCTCCGCGCCGGCTCACAAGGTAGGCTGCTGTGCCGTAAGCGGCAAGAGTGGTCATAGCATGGCCCGACGGGTAAGAGGAGCCCGAAGCGTGCGCACGCCTCAGTTTCAGGACAGGGCGATCTCGCTTGAATAGCGACTTCAAGAGCTGGTTCACCACGCCACCGCCTGCGGTCGCCAACAGCAATGTCGCGATGTCGGCCTTCCGGCCTTCTCGCAGCCAGCGAAGACCCGCGAGTCCAATCACCAGGGAGATTGCCCACGGCTCGCCAGTGGCTGTGATAACCGACATTGCCTTGTCTAGAGCGGAGCCGCGCATCTCTCGTACCGCTTCGATTAGGCGGATGTCGAACGCCATAATCTCGTGCTCAAGGACCTCGTCCGACACCTTGCCAAAGAGTGCCACGCTGAGAAGGCTGGCCGCGAGCCCTCCCGCCAGAGTAGCGGGCAGACGCACCGGTGTCCTGTGTCGTTGCCCGGATGATTTGTTCATGATACTCATGTAGAGTTCCCCTTATCCTATTGTCCTGCTGCTCTGGTATCCTGCTATCCTACCAGAGTGGCCAGCGCTACTCCAATGTACGCTGCCACAAGCGCACCCACCACGCTTGCCAAGGAGTTCACGGCAGCGGGCAACCAGTCTCCCCGTTGTAACAGCGCAATAGTCTCGTAGCTGAAAGTGGAGAAGGTTGTGTATGCACCCATGAATCCAGTGCCGAGCAGCAGGCGATATCCGGGGTTCACCGCCAACCGGTTGCTCAGAAACGTCAGCAAAAAACCAAGTAGGAAACTGCCACTTATGTTGATGAACAAGGTGCCGTAGGGGAAAGAAGGTCCGAATCGGAGAGCGAAATAGTAACCGATCACGTATCGGGCGTTGGCGCCGAATACTGCTCCCACCCCAATGAACACGAAATCGAGTATTCTCACGTTTTATCCTAATCTTGGCTAAGGATGGGCTATGATTATGACTCTGCAACTGGTTGGGAAGGCTCGCCAGGCTGGGAGTAGTCGCTGTAGTCGCTGTAGTCGCTGAGGAGGGCTCGCAGTACCGTGCCCCTTCCCACTGCTCCGAGCAGCCTGCCTGATGTATCAACCACGGGCAACAGCTTGAGTTCGCGTTGTACCAGCAAGCGCACCGCTTCGCCAATCGGCGTCTCATCGAGTGCGGTCACCACGTTTTGGCTCATGATGTCTCCCGCGGTGCGTACTTGCATGCGGTAACTCTCCTGTTGCTGCTGTGGCGTGAGTCGCCCAAAGGGAATGCTCTCCCTCAGCATTCGCAGCAGACCGGGCCTCGTCTGCACGTGGGCGCGCAACACCAGGTCTCGGTCCGCCACTATGCCCACTACATGCATGTGCTCTCTGCTGTCCACCACGATCAGGCGGCGCGGGCAGGGCGGCATGACCAGCATTTCCACGACTTCGTGACCAATCGTGTCGGTAGTCACAACAGGCATGTCGGGGTCAACTATATCTCTGAGGCGCACGATGCGGTGAGGCTGCTCGTTAGTCAGGTCTTCTCCATCTATTCCGGCTTGAGGGAAGATGCTGCTGGCGGCCTTCAGTATGTCCAGCCTCCCGATAATACCCAGTACGCGGCCCAACGGGTCCACAACCGGGATACGCTTTATGCCCTTGTCCGTCATCAACTGGGCAGCTTGCAGGGCAGTGGCCTCCGGCGAGATCGTGACGAGCGGGCCTGAGCTCATGAGGTCAGGGGCGAATTTATGGGAGGTGCGCAACTCGTCGAGGATATCCTGGAAGCCCCGTTCTCCACTCGCTTCGAGCGCCTCCAGTATGCTCAACCTGTACGGCAGCCTCCCCTTCTCCATCAAATCATTATCGGTGATCATTCCCACCAGCCTGTTATCCCTATCAACGACAGGCAAGGTCTTGTAGTACTTACCCATCAGCATCTGCACTACGTCCGCTGCCGAAGTCGCCGGATGGACAGACACTACGTGCTTCTCCATCAGGTCTGCCACTGTGGGCGGTTGGCCGCCCTGCTCACCCTGTGGACCTGATATGCCATACAGACCACGCAAGCTCCCCGTCTGGCGCTTACCCCCTGGCAAGTTGGGGTGCAGGTAGCGATGAGCCTCAAGGTCCTGCACAGTGATAAGCCCGCCGTTCGGCCGGACCA
>JBBSGN010000036.1:0-11136 GCA_038254085.1 Chloroflexia bacterium
CTAGACCGCTTGCCGGTGTCTGTTCATTTTCGGTGCCAGCTTTGAACGGTCCTCTGCGTCTCTGCGTTTTGCTGGATGCCTACCATAAGCTCCGATTGTCACTCGTTGTCACTCGCTTGCGTACTCGGGGAAGAACCAGTAGCGCGCTCCAGCGTCCGGATGCTGCATGTACCACTGTACAGGGTCGCCCAGGCTAGGCGTCGGCAGGTAGGTGGGAAGCGCGTGAAATGGCACGAATCTGAGGTCTTCCACCCCGCTGTCCGGCTGGCAACCCAGTTCGCCCGACACCCGCTTTACGCGAAAGGCGCAGGTGAGGAAAATCTGCCGTCGCTCCACGCTGCGTGCCTCGGCCACGAAGGCAAGTTCGCCGACCTCCACGCGCAGGCCGGTCTCCTCCAGGAGCTCGCGCACGACCGCCCCAGTCACGCCCTCTCCATCCTCTGCGCGCCCCCCTGGCAGCGTCCAAACGAGCGGGCGGTCCGAGAACCACCTGTTGCCCGCCAACAGCACTTTCCCCTCCTCCACAAGCACGCCCTGCCCGACCCTGTGGATCGTCCATTCTGCACATGGCGAAGGATTGTCGTAAGTCATAACGAGTTGCGAGTTGCGAGTTGCGAGTTGCGAGTTGCGAGACTAACAACTCGCAACTCGTCAAGGCTTTATCTGGTCCAGCGAGAAATGCTCCATGTGCCATTCGGCGGCCTGCTGGAAGCGCTGCGGGTCCATCACCTGGGGCGGGAGCGATTGCACCTCGTACAGAAGGCGAGTCATCGTCACCTGGGCGGCAGCATCAAAGGCCAGTTTCCGCGACAGCAACAGGTTGTTTTGCCCGTCTACGAAGATCAAGTAGGTGAGGTCCTGCCGGGCCAGCTGTTCCAGCAAGTGCTGCCCAAGCAGGCAAGCGTCAAACGACGGGTGGCCGGGGTCGTGCGGATTGAGAAACGCCTCGCCTATATACGGGTTCTGCGGGTCGTCCTGCACGACCACATACAGCCCCACGATAGGTCCAAACGGCGTCCGTGAAAGCATCATGTGCAAATGGGCGGGCATATCGTGGGTGGGTGGGGCCGCCCAGGCGTCTCGGGGCGTGCGGCTTAGGATTGCCGCCACCTTGTTGCCCCCCTCCCGCAGCAGTATGAGTCTCGTCGCAGGTTGCTGGCCCGACGGCAGCAGCGAGGCTATGGCTTCGGGAAGCGGTGCTCCGGGAGCCATGGGGGCCGCGCCGTTCCAAGCAGGATAAGCAAAGGCATCGTGCCAGCGCGGGCCGTAGGCCACCTGCTGGCGCGCCTCATAATGGCTTGGGTCGCGCTCCAGCACCCGACGGAACTCGCCGAGCGCCACGTCGAAACCCTCGGAATAGCGCAACGCCACCGCGTAGAAGTAGCCGTATATAACCGAGCCGGGCACTATTTCGAGTGCTTCCCGGAAATTGTTTGCCGCCACCCGCGCCGCCATAGGCTCTACTTCGTAGCCGCGCAAACCCCGCCTGACGTTGGTCTCCATCTCGGCAAGCCCCACTTTAAAGAGGGAGCGAGCCTGTGCGGTGTCCGGCTGGATTCCCGGCCCGATGCGTGTGGCGTGGTGCAACAGCGCCTCTGTTACTGGGCCAGACATGCCAAACGGCGGCTCACTTTCAGGCGGGCCTGCGTCCCGTACTGCCTCTTGACCGATCGCCTGTGTCTTCTCCTCGGCCACATGCCCACCCTCCGGCTCTCGCGGTGCTGACGCCACCTGCGAGCCTTCCATGTTCGGTGCGCCGGCTGTCTCCGACGGCGAGACTTGCGCGGCTACTCCTGTAGGGACAGTTCCAGCAGGCGAGGAAGGCTGCACAGCAACCGGCTGGGATATTGTCGGGGGGCCGGGCGCTATATGGATCATCCCATAGGGCGGCAGGCCTGCCACTGCCGCCGCCGCCATACCGAGCGTAGGCACTGCTCCCTGGTCTGACATCCCCGTCTGCCCGCCGGTTGGCGCGGCGTTCCAAGTGCGAGTGTATCCAGGCAGGCCCGAAGGCACCCGCTCCGGACGCTTTTCGGGCACTACATAGGTCTGGGCTATCTTATCATGTAACCCTTGCCGCCTGGGGTCGAGGGCCAGCATGATGAAGCCGAGCGTGGCCGTCGCCAGCGAGAAGAAATAGCCAAGCATCCTGAGCAGTGCCCGCCCCAACCCCGGTGCCCTACCGTCGGCGCGCACCACTTTAACCCGCGCCAGCTTCTTCCCCAGCGTCTGGCCCCAAAGACTCCAGAGGACGACATGGTAAGCCCCGAATATCACAAGCCCCAGGCAAACCACCGAGCCATACGTGCTCAACCAACCTGTAAAGCTGTCCACGCGCGCAGAGCTGTTCGCTAAAAGCAGCCCCACGAGACCGCCGATGATGAGCGCGACGACAATCAAATCTACTACGCCTGCAATGAGGCGCGGCCCCAGGTCTACATAGTAGGGCGCATAGCTGTCCATCAATGCAGCTTCATTCATCAACGGGCCTGTGTTCTGAACAGGCACAAGCGCTGTCACCGGCGCAACCTGTGCGGTGTCGTGGGCAGGCGTCAACGCCAACGGCCCTGTGACCATCGGGCTATAGGCGTAGGGATAGCCGTAAGGTATCCCGATCTCGCTGCCTGCGTAAGGCGTTTGTGGATACACCTGTGGCTGTGGCGGCCAAACCAACGGTCCAGTGGGGTGCTGCGGATAGTAGGGCACCTGGGCCACTGCGGGTGGCCCACTCACCATGTCGCTCCTGAACATGGTCTGCGGAATTTGGGTTGCTCGGCGGTAGGCCGTCACCACGAAGATGCGATCATTAGAGCGCATATCGGTGCCCTGCCACCCGGCCAGGTCGTAGCGGGTCGTATCTGACCAGTGCGTGCCATCAGGCGCAGGGATGGCGTGCATGTCGAGTAGGGCGCGCCGCCACGGATCGTCGGGCCAGGGGCCGATGATCGAGAACAGATGCACCGGGGGGTTCTCGCCCTCCACTACCTTGCCGACTTCGGGGTTCACCGCAGACAAAACCTGCCGCACGTAAGCGAGGTCTGGCGCAGTGCCCTGCTTCCAAACGAACACCTGCGCCAGGCGACTCACATCAGCGGCCACCGCACGAGGCCCTTCCCTTATAAAGCATTGCCACCCTTTCTTTGCCCTAAATTCAAGCAAAGAAGTACGAAAAATGTAAAATAGCCCTGCCCAAAGCTAAAAGCATTCGCATTGTAGCATAAGGGTAATAGGTTTAACAACCGCCGACCGGATTATATAAGAGGTATTTAGAGCGTGGTATTAGTACTACGTAAGAGGTGGCATAGCGGAGGACTAGGGGCGATAGGTAACTATCACCTATTTCTGCTTTTTCTGCTTTCCACTATGATTCGTCTTTCGTCTTTCGTCCACGAGCAACCGCGCCAAGCGCCGCCAACAGCGCGAATGCGCTTATCGCGCCCCCTATCATGACAGACACCGGACGGAAATAGAAGTGTACACGGTGCGTCCCGGCGGATAGCGGCACGGTACGCAGGACGTAGTCGGCGGTATAGAGTTGGACGGGCCGCCCGTCCACTTCCACGTTCCATCCCGGATAATTCACGTCACCCAGCACCACCCACCCGGCCCGCTCCATTCTGGCTTCGATGTCCACGCTTAAATTGCGGTAGCTGCTTATGATCGCGCTGCCCGGCGAGCTATCGTCGTTGCGGAAATCGATTCCTGTAGGCTGTACTTGCTCGATTAACACCACTTTTCGTGGGTCGAATCCCGGCTTCGACATCCGAGCAAGTATCCGATCCGCAGGCGCCATCTCGGCACGGCCCACCGTGAAGGCGCGGGGCAATGCAACCTTGTTCACGTACACGTACACGCCACCTGCATATATCTGCTCCAATTTAGGTGGCGACGTGGGCAATTTATCCCACGTCGCCACATACTTCACGTTGAGCAAGTCGGCCAATATGGATGTATAGTTCTGAGGTCGTATCATCACGTTGAAGTAGCCGCCCTGCTTGATAGCAGGCTCGACAGCGGCCCAATAGTCTTCATATCGCTTCAGGTGCAATGAGTCGTATCCCTGCACATCCGTCATGCCGAACAGGGTTGCCATATTAGGCACGAACATCGGCACCGGCGCGTCGGGGGCCATCATGCGCCACTGTCCTGCGTCCCCCTTCATAACGTCCACCGCCTGCACGTGCGGACTGAGCGTACTAGCAGGCACGTACGTATTGTATCCAGACGCATAGGTGAGCAGGTCCACAACCATGATCCCCAGCGCCACCCCCGCTAACACCGCCCGACCCCACCACCAACGGCCACCCCGCAACGCCACAACTCCAACCGCCCATAGCAACGCCCCAATCGCAATCAACGCCGCCTGCCCCAGAGCCTGTGTTTGCAAGTTGTAAAGGGCAGGCGTGCCCACATCCAGCTTATGCCGCCCGACAAGCGCGATGCCAACCAGCGCGCCCGCAACCGCCAACCCCGTCACCACTCCCACTACCGCCCAGGATCGCCTATGCGCTAGCCCCAACAGCGCATCGAAGCCCAGGCCACTCAGGGCCACCGCGCAAAAGATAAAAATGTAGGCGGCACGCTGGGGCAGTTGCGCCTGCAAGCCCGGCAACTGGTGTAATCTGTTGAAAAAGGGCAGCCCGGCAGCCACTGCGAAGGCCGACAATCCCACCGCCCCTAGAAACAGGGCAGTCCGCTCCCGCCTCACAAGCAGCGCCACCATCGCCAAAGCCAGGGGCAGTAGGCCGACGTACCAGCAATTGTTGAACGTGAGCGGACTGCCCACATTGCCCACTGAATTGCCGAAGAACTGAGGCACGAACAAATTTAGCTGCCGCCCAAGCAATCGCACGGTGCGGTCCAGTTGGTCGGGTCCAGCCGCCAGCCCCTCCGCCGTTGCCCGCGATGACAACCCCACCATCTGCGCGAAAGGTATCAGGTGAACCGCCGCCAGCGCCAATCCCCAGACGGGTATGGCAATTGCCCTCGCCGCCTGCCCGGTCCATGCGCTCATGCCACCCGGAGTGCGCCCCCGCCAGGCATCCCATGCCCCGGCTGCCACATGCGCGCCCACCCACAGCGCCATGAACATGCTGCTGTAAATGAACCAGGGCAGATGGCCGGCCACTGCAAGCACCCCATACAGCAGCCCGGCCACCGCCGTCCACCCCCACGACCTGCGCCGCCAGGTCAGTTCGCTTGCCGCCACCACCCAGGGGAGCCAAACGTAGATGTCCAAGATGCCCGTCATCTCCAGTGAGGTATAAAGTTGCCCACTCCCCGCAAAAGCCAACCCCGCTATTACGCTACCCGTCCGGCTGGCCCCCAGCACTCGCGCTAGAAAATACATCCCTACGCCCGCCAACCACAAGTGGAGCAGCACGTTAGTCTGGATGGCGGTAGGGAGGGGAAGCAGCAGGAGCAACCATGCGATAGGGTAATAAAGCTGGTTCTGGTCGTTGCCCAGGAACGGATAGCCCGAGAAGAGGTTGGGGTCCCACAGAGGCCACTCGCCGCCCACCAGACTCCGTCGCACAAACACCTGCCAGGGCAGATTCTGCAATGCCGAGTCGGCCAGCACCTGGTTATGCACCGCCTGGGGGGCTGCCTTAGCGAGCGGCCCCCACAACGCCAGCGTATCGGTCGCCACCGGCACGCCCCCACCCAAAATAGGCGCAACCACCGCCACCCCAAACGCCATCAGTCCCACCAGGCACAGGGCGTCAACCAGGAGTCCAGACCTCGGAATATGGAGCAATCAACCCCCACAGCCCCCGAAGGGAGGCTTCGCAACCGTTGCCCGCGAATTCATTCGCCGGGCGGCCCCAACTCCAATTACGCCACCCCAACCCCGGGAGTTCTGCACAACCCCACCAGCAGCGCGTCGCCCATATCAGAAACATAGAGCGCCCTCGGCAGTCGCACCGCCCCACCTGTGCCAATCACCGCCACCGGCGTGTCGGTCTCTGCAAGCAGTTGAAGCTGCGCGGCCCCCTCGAAAATAATAACCGCATCGGCCTGACTCACCATCGTGCGCAAGGCCGGGTCTTCTGCCTGCAACCTGTGCCTTGTATACCCGTCTTCCCGCTCAACGCTCCCCGCTTGCTCGCCGTTGATCACGGCAAACGCCACAAGCGCGTCATCTTTGAGACGCACTGCCAACGCCTCGCCCCTACCCTCTTCGGCAGGCGCAACCAAGACCAACACCCGGTTGGGGGCCACCTCGCGCGTGATGCCGTACAGGTCGAGTGCGCTCGCCAGGGTGCGCGCTGCGTCTGCATACTCGGTCCCCGCGAATTGCGGCTCCCAGGCCCCGCCTAACAGAGGCAATATCTCGGTGTCCGAGCGCAATCTTGCCGCCTGTATGCGCCGCCGTTCCTCCATGAAGTGCGGCAGACGCGCGAGCAGCCGGTCAATCGCCGCCAGATGCGCCACGCTTACTTTGGGCAGTCGCTCCACGTTGGCAGCGTTGTCATCTCTTGGCCCCGCCAGAGCGTACTCCTCGCTCTTTACGGCGTCTCCCGCCGACATGAGCGCGCGCTTGTACTGCAACAACAGCGCGGCGGACAGCACTCTCTCCATGCTGCCCTCTTCATAATTCTTGAGGATCGTCGCCAGCGAATTGCATTCCCACAGCGTATAACGCCTGTGTATTCCCGATCTTGATCCCGTTGCCCCACCCGCGTGCCGCACAACAGCATCCGGTGCGTACACCACCTTGTAACCCAGCACCCACAACCTCCACCCCAGGTCTACATCCTCGAAATAGGCGAAGAACTCCGGATCGAAGCCGCCCACTTTCAGGAAGCTGCTGCGGTGTACCAACATGGCCCCGCCCGACGCAAATAGCAGAGAGCTGCCCGCTTTCGGAGGCTCCGGCATATCGGGCCAACCCCACACCGATACGGGGCGCCCGGCCCCAAACAGGTTCGACGACGCTCCGCTGAACTCGACCTCCTGCCCGTCTTTCGAGCGAATCATCGAGGCCGAGCATACGGCCCCGGCCCCGCCCGCGTCCAACCCGGCAAACAAACTCTCTATCCACCCGCTATCGGCCACGGCGTCGTTGTTCAGGAAGGCCACGTACGCACCCGCCGCCTCACTCGCCCCCCGGTTGCAGGCCGTAGCAAAACCTGTGTTCGTCTCTAACCTGACTACTTTCACCGACGGGTAGCTTCTCTGTAAAGCCTGCGCCGTGCCGTCCGTCGAGCCGTTGTCCACCACGGTTATCTCCAGCCGGTCCCGAGGGTAACTCAAACGGCGCAAAGCATCGAGGCACTCGCGCAGCAGCGCCAGCCCATTGAACGTAGGGATAACTATCGAGACGCTTCGCATCTCGGTGGCTTCGCCGCTCGAACCGTTCACTCAGTCACCCCATTAAACTCCAAGCTCATCACGAGCGAACCGCTAGTGGGCAGGCCGTCCTCGTACCGCTGCCCCTTCACTGGCCCTTCATTGGTCGTGACCCACAACGTGACAGCGTCCCCCGGCACACCATCCGGCGACTCGGCCACCAAGTAGAACCACCTGTTCGCCGAATGCTGCACCGGCGGGAAGCGGAACACCAGCGCGTCTCCGTCTTTCAGCCTGTATGCGGGTATATTGAGCGAGCGGATATCCGATGGCGCGCCAGGGCTGGAGCGCAAAAAGACCGCCAACCGCGAAGTGACATGCCGCCCAAAGGTGCCGACTTCCACCCTTATCCCTGACAACCCATCGTAAGGACATAGAAAACGCTGTCCGTAGCTGTGCCCCGCGATCAGTTCCGGCAAAGCGAATCGCCGCTGCCCGTTTTGAATCGTGGGGCGGGCGCGGCTCCCCTTGACAGGCGCCAACTCCTTTACCAGCGATATAGACCGCGCAGCCAACTGCGAAGGGATGGTCCTTCTCCTGGCGTTTATCCTCTGTAACTGCCTAGGGAGCGTCCCACCCGCACTATGGCCGATAATAACTCCTCCGGTCAGTATCCCACCCGCAGGTATGGTCGCCGCCAAGCTCTTTTGGGCAGCAGATCGTTTGACCCGGCCCTGGCGAATGAACGGCTCACGCACAAAGTCGTCCAGGCTTTGCACCGTCTCATCCCACGAGAATCGCTCCCGCGCTAGTCGTTGCGCGTTCTCGCCACGCCTGCGCGCTTCGTCTGGGTTAGCCAATATGCTAATGACTACATCTCGCAATGCTTCTGGATCATTGTGTAGCACCACCCACCCGGCCTCATACGCCCTAATGTGCTCGGCCACTTCGCTGAACGCCGGGTGAATCACCGGCAAGCCGCACCAGAAGTAATGCACCGTCCGGCTGGGGAAGGCCAACTCGCGCTCGGCGTTCGGCTGTTGCATATCCACCGCCACATGCGCGTGCGTGTAAACGTCCACCAGCTTATCGTGAGGCAATAGCCCCGACATTCGTACCCTCGGAATCTCGGCCAGCCTGTCTATCAGCGGCCCAAACTCGGCGGTCTCTATCGGGTAAAATGGGTGCTTCCCCCCAATAATCTCCAGCACCCCTTTCCCTTCTTCCTCCAGCGTAGAAGCCACCGTCAGCAGTGCGGGGGCAGGGTTCTGCCAGGGCAGGAATATACCTCCGTACACAAAGCATATCTCCGTGTCGCTCCAATCCGAGGGCCAATAGTGCTGCGGTTGCTCAGGGTCCATCGAGTACGGTATCACCTTCAGCAGCTCGGTGATGCTGCCTACGTCCACCCCCGCCTGCGCCAGCCACGCGGTGAAATAGTAGCGTTGCCGCTGACCTATACACGTGAAAAAGTCCCCACGAGAGAGCGTGTCCAGCTTCTCCTGAGCGTTGGTCTCTACATCCCTGAAACCCTGGTACGCCCGCTCCAGCAGGTGCGGCCCCGTCAGGTCAACAGCCACCGGCACGTTAGCCCGCCTCAGGTGGGTCAAATTGGGCCACCCGCACGACACCACCGCGTCGGGAACCAGCGCGTCAACTATGCTTTGGAGGTTTTGCGTGGTCCACGCCCCCCGCACGTACTCGGCGGGCACCTGCTCCTCGCGGCCCTGCAACGCCGGTGCGGGCATGGTGAAGCGTACATGGTGCCCCCGGCTCTCCAAGCCCTTGCCCAGCGCCCAGGCCCGTATGCCCGAACCGCTCGCCGGTATATCGCCCACCGGCAGCACATCCGGGCTGATCACCAGCACCTCTTTCGGCAACCCGTCCCACAATTGCCCGATGCCAAACTCGTGCAGCAGCGTGTAGTGCGCCCGCGCATACGATGCGTCCACGTCGTGGTTGACCAGGTTCACCCGCCCCGGCTGCCCGAACAGTGCGAACAGTTCCGCGTCAGACCGCTTGCGGTTCGCCTGCACCCATTCGCGCTTCTTCCGAACAGAGTCCAGGTTCTCCATGAACTCGTTCGCCGCCAACAGCGCGGCCACCGCGTTGCGATGCGCATTGGTCGCCGGGTCTGGGTCCCCATGCGCCGGATTCGCAAGGTCGTAGTCCGAAAGCTCTATCCCGCCCAACTCCATAAACCTGACCGCCCGTTGCCCCAACAACAGCAGGGCGGCAGGCAATATCTTATCGAGATTAACTTCCTCATAGTTCTTGTAAATGGTGTACAGGGCGTTGCGCTCGTACAGCACGTAAGTGCGATGGTGCGGCATCTCCCCCGCCGTGCCATGGTGCCGGTGGTACGTCACGGCGCTCGGCGTGAGCGTCACCCGATACCCCAGCGTCCACAGCCGCCACCCCAGGTCAACATCTTCGAAGAAGGCGAAATAGTCCGGGTCAAACCCACCTACCGCCAGAAACACCCCGCGCTCGATCAGCATCGAGCCGCCGCACGCGAAAAGTAACTCTCGCGGTGTTCTATCCCGCTCCTCGGCAGGCAACCCAAACGACGGTTGAAACCCAAAGCCGTGAAAATTGAGGCCGCCCGCCTGGAAATCAATCTTATCCCCCGACCAGTCGAGCATCAGCGACGATGCGCAAACGACCCCTTGCTCTTTACCGGCCACCAAGCTCTTGACCATCTCGGCCAGCCAGTCCGGCTCTACCCGCGTATCATTATTGAGAAAGGCCACGTACTCGCCCGTCCCACGCTCGGCTCCGTAATTATTGCCCGCCGCGAAACCCAGGTTATCCCCCGTCTCCAGCACTTGCACGCCTGGAAACCGCTCGCGCATGAACTCCACCGACCCATCCGACGAGCCGTTGTCCACCAGGATCAATTCTAGCCGGTCAGCAGGATAATCGAGTTCGAGCAACGAGGTAAAGCAAGGCTCCAGGTGCTTGAGGCCGTTGTAATTCAGCACTACTACCGACACTGTGGGGTATTCGCTCGACTCTGTCTGAGGGTTGTCAGGCAGGCGCAGGTCGTCTTCCGATCCTGCGTCTACAGGCGGAACCTCAACCGCATCCGAGGGTTGGAGGGTGTCTGGCGGGGTGTAATCAGGTGGGTGGTTCAATTCTTTTCGCAACCGTAGGGGCGGTTCGCGAACCGCCCCTACGACGTAAATCCAATCTACGTCAACGCCCCAACAGGCGCGATAATGTGCGCGTCAATCGCAATACCCTGCCCGACTCGATGCGCTGCAACAACTTCTCGAGGTAAAGAATATGCTCGTCCTTGCCGCGCACATCTTCTTCCAGGCGGGCCAGGTACTCGTCCTGCTTTGCCCACTTCGCGTTGAGCTCTTCTTCCCTGGCCTTCGCCTCTTCCGTTGACTGCCTGAGCGCCGTCTCCTTGCGGTCCAACTCTATGTCCTGGATAGCGATTTGCGTCTCCATCCCCGCGATGTGCTTGTCTCGACGCTCCATTTGCTCTCGCAGCAGCCGGTCCTCGTGGTTGGCTACCTTCAGGTCGAGCATCTTCATCAGCACTTGCGCCAACTGCAACCGCGCTGCGTTGGCGGCGTCCGAGGTTGCTACCTGCGGATAATGAGCCTGGACCGTCTCCAACGCCCCCTCTAAGCCGGGCCGCACCGCCACGATTACGCCCCTGTACGCAGGTTCAGCGCGGTCGCTCTCCGAAAAGCTGAGGTTGTAAAAGCGGTCCAACGTGCGCTCAAACGCGCTCGCTCGCTCGTCGCGCATCGAGATCAAATAGTGCTTGGCTATCATCATCAACAGCCAGTTGTGAATGTTCGCCGCCGGGAAACTGAGCGTCTGCCA
>JBBSGN010000037.1:0-11113 GCA_038254085.1 Chloroflexia bacterium
CGTCGGTCGTCCTCTTCGGGGAACTGCTTTATCTCCCGCACCTCAAAGTCGAAATCTTCTATGACGGGGTTGGAGAGGAGGCACTGGCACATGGAGGTTACGGCGGATCGGGCCGCGTCCTGGCTGTCGGCCCCCAAGTAGACTTGCAGGTACTTACCAGACCGCACCTCGTCTACCCCGGCGTAACCCAGGTTGCGTAGAGCGTCGTGTATGGCGAGACCGGGTGGATCGTTTACCACCGGCTTGAGAGTGACGCGGATGCTAGCCAGCCACTTTTGCATGGTCGCCCTGTGGGTATAGCTGGGTCAGCAGGTCGCGCCCGGTTATCTGGCTGTACGCTTCCAGGTACTTCTGGGCGGTCTTTTTCACCACATCCTCCGGCAACGCGGGCCCGGGCGGCTCTTTATTCCAGCCCGAGGCCAGCAGCCAATCGCGCACGTATTGCTTGTCGAGGCTCACCTGCGGCTCGTTCAGCCTGTACTTACGCACTTCCCAGAAGCGCGACGAATCGGGGGTGATCATCTCGTCTATCACTATCAATTTGCCGTCAAGGAAGCCGAACTCCAGCTTGGTGTCGGCCACTATGATACCCCTCATCCTGGCGTACTCGGCGGCGGCGGTGAATATACCTAGCGTTGCGTCGCGCAACTGCTCGGCCACATCCTGACCGACGATAGAGGCCATCTGCTCGAAAGATATATTCTCGTCGTGGCCGGTGGCGGCCTTCGTGGCGGGGGTGAAGATAGGCTCAGGCAGTTGCTGGCTCTCGCGCAAGCCTTCGGGCAGTTTTATGCCTGTCACCGAGCCGCTCTCGTTGTACTCGGTCCAGCCCGACCCGGCCAGATAGCCGCGCGCCACGCACTCGATGTCTATCCGCTCGGCCTTCCTGACCAGCATCGAGCGGCCCTTTAGCTGCGCCTGTTGCTCACGAGGCCACTCGCGCCAATCGAACGGGAAGTCATTGCGGTTGACGCTAATCATGTGGTTGGGCGTGATGCTTGATGTCAGGTTGAACCAGAAGGCCGAGAGGGCCGTCAGCACCTGCCCCTTATGTGGAATGCCGGTGGGCAGCACGCTGTCGAAGGCCGATATACGGTCGGTCGCTACAATCAGCAACTTGTCGCCCAAGTCGTAGGTATCCCGAACCTTCCCCCTGCCAAAGAGCGGCAGTGGAAAGTCGGTTTGCAGTACAGGGTTGTCGTTCATGGAGAGATTATATCACATGACAAAAACACAAACACAGCCGCCTGCGGCGGCTGTGTTTGTGTTTTTGTCATGCTATTGCTTTTTGAACCACCCCACTAGGTCGCTCTTCGTGCGCTCCTTGAACTCGGCCAGTTGGTCGAGCGTTTCGAGGGCCTGGGCGTAGCTCATTTCGGCCACGCCATTCAGGTTCTTGTCGTAGAAGGACGCCAGGTCATCGCGCTTGTTGGCGGGCAGTTGGCCGGTGCCCTTCACCAGGCCGCTTATCCACTGGTCGCCCAGCTTATCGTTTAGCTCCCGCCAGTGAGCTTTCATATAGTCCCAGGCTTGCAGTTGGGCGTGCGGCATGGGGAGCATCTGGCGCAGCACCGGGCCGATAGCCTCCTGGGCGATCACGCCCTGGTCCATCAAGCCGAGGGTGCGCGACACCAGTTCAGGCGGGCGGAACTCGACGAAGCTATTGAGATAGCGATTGCGCTCCTGGGGAGACGAGCCGGATGCTTGCCTCTGCTCGTATATCTTCACGTACTTATCGAAGCGGTCGCTGTCACCATATTGGGCCGCAGCCGACACGAACAGCCCCGCCAGGTTGGGGTCTACGGACGCAGGGTTAGCGGCCTCCTGGTCGGCCTTCTGCTCAGCTTGCTCAATCGCGTCCGGATTCTCGGCCAGGGTCGCCAGGGCGTCAATCAGAGAGACGCGGCGCTGGATGTCGTTCTGCGACTCGCCCTCCTTCGGCTCGTAGCCCAACTCGGCAAGCTGGCCCTGGAAGGCGTTGTTCACCCACACCCTGAACTTCTGCAACGCCTCTTGGTCCCCGATGCCCTCAAGCATCGTCTCAATAGCGTGCAGGCGACCCACCACATTGCCCAGCACGCTGTAATCGCGCGCGCTCGACAGTGCGGACAACACGTCCAAGAAACGCGACATAGAGTGCGTGCCGTTGCGTACTAGCGCCCACTGGTCACTCAATAGGCCGCTCCGCTCTGTAGGCAACAACTTGTCCAGGTTGGCTAGCAGGCCGGTGAGGACCGCTTCGTCGGGGTTCTGGCGATAGAAGCCTATCTCGTCGGCGTTGGCATAGCACCATTTTAGCTCGCCGTTCACTTCAATCGGCAAAGACATCTGCGCGCTGTCCAGCAAATGTCGCGCTTCGTGGACCCCTGTGTTGTCTTCGTACCTGACGACCAAAGGCACATGCCAGGTCTGGTGCTGGCCGTTCGACATGTTGGGGGCCGAGAAGAAACGCTGCTGGCTCAACTGAAGCTGGGTCGAGCCGCCGTTACCCTCCACCGACACGCTGACCACCGGGTAGCCGGGCTGCATTATCCAGCTCTCCATGATGCCCTGCACCGGGCGGTCAGACGCCGCCTGCAGGTGCCGCCAGAGGTCGGCTCCGGTGGCGTTGCTCTCGGCGAACTCCTTCATATAGGTGCGGATGCCTGCGCGGAAATCGTCCTCTCCCAGGAAGTTCTCCAGCATCCTCAGCACCGATGACCCCTTCTGGTAAGTGATAAGGTCGAATATCTCGGCGGCCTCGGCGGGCGTTTGCACAGGGGTGTAGATGGGGTGGGTGCTTTCGAGGGCGTCGGCGGTCATCGCGGCGTTCTTGCCAGCCTGGAAATCGTTCCAGGTTTCATAATCCGGGCTTAGGATACTTACTGCCTTGCTGGACACCCATTCCGCGAAGGCCTCGTTCAGCCACAGGTCGTCCCACCACTTCATCGTGACCAGATCGCCGAACCACATGTGAGCCGTTTCATGGGCGATCACCTGGGCAATGCGCCTCTCGGCCTGCCAGGAAGCGGTGCGCGGGTCCATGATCAGCGCCGACTGGCGATAAATGACCAGGCCGCTGTTCTCCATCGCGCCCGCCGCGAAGCCAGGCACCGCCGCCTGGTCGTACTTGTCGAAGTGATACGGCGCGTCGAAATACTGCTCGTACCATGGGAACAAGTGCGTGGTGTACGTCTCGGCGAACTGGCCCATCTGCTCTTTGCCCCGCAACGCCCACACCTTCATGGGCGTGCCCTTGACGATCTCCTCTTGCGTGCTTTGCATCGGGCCGATTATCAGCGCCACCAGATAGCTCGACATCGGCTTGGTCGGCTCGAACTCCCACAGCTTCGACTTGCCATCCCCAACCTCCGAGACCGTCTGCACCGGCCCGTTGGCCAGCACCGTCGCGCCATCGTCGGTGGTGACCTGCCAGGCGAATCGGGCCTTGAGATCAGGCTCATCGAAGCAGGGGAAAATGCGGCGCGCCCCTGTGGCCTCGCACTGCGTACACAGGCATTCCTCCGGCCCGTCCTTCGCCAGGTATAGACCTTCCAGACTGGGGCTGAGGTGGCCGTTGAAATCAATCTCCAGCGTGGCCTGGCCGGTCGGCATGGGCTCCTTGAAGCGGATAGCCGCCATCTCGCGCTCGTTGTCCGCCTTTACATCGCCCTCCAACGCCTTGCCGTTGGCCGTGAGGGTGGCGTTGGATAGCTGCAAATTGTACTGGTGAAGCTCGATAGTGTCGTTAGCTTCTTTGATGTCGAGTTGTATCTTGACCTTCCCATAAAAAGTGTCGCGCCCCAACCGAGCGTCTATCTGTATGTCGTAGCGGCTGGGAAGGGCGTAGGCCGGTAAGCGATATGCTTTCGGTTTCTGTGCTGGCGTGGTCATTGGTATCTCCTGAGCAAGAGTTTTTGCTCCCCGTAAGGGGGCATGGGGACGGAGTAACACCCAGTGGGCAAAACGGGTGGCCCATAATGCGGTTGGGTAAGATTAATATCTCAATTATATAGCATAGACCTGGAAATGTCGCATCGGGCGTTGGATGGATATTGCAACCGTTGTTTCTTGCGTGACATGGACCTTAATCAGGCATTTTTGCGGGTACTTTTGCCCATAAGAATAGGGGTGGCAGACCGCAAAACTATTGACAAATATTATGCACATTGATATGCTGATCTCAAGCAGAAGTATCAGAGGGAGGCGAAAAATCCATGCCGCAACTAACCCTAAAACAACATCGGATGCGCGCTTATTTGACCGTACAAGAGCTGGCGAAAAGGGCGGGTGTATCTACAGACACGATCTGGCGTATACAGAAGGGAGAAAAACCGAAGCCGGTCACGATTTGGAGAATTGCCAGGGTGCTGAATGTTCACCCGGACGAAGTAGTAGAGTTCAGCAGGACAGCCGGTGAAGTAGGACGTCAAGTAGATCGCCAATTAAGCAGGACGGTTAGCTCGGAGTTTTACGAGCAGCACGACCTAACGGCCCTGGCTAGTCAGCAAGGGGTAAAGCCAATCGCAGACCCTAACGAGTTAGCGGGGGATTTCTGGCCCGAGAACGAAACTACAGAGGACTTTATCACTACCCTGTGGGAATGGCGTCACGGGGAGCTTGTTGGGGGCGTGTCGTAGTGGCTCCATGTGTCGTAGACACAGATGTAGTGTCATTTTTCTTCAAGGGGACACGGGAAACCCAGCTTTACCGCCGCCACCTCGCAGGCAGGGAGCTAGTAGTTTCGTTCCAGACTGTGGCAGAGCTTGATAGATGGGCCTTGCGGCACAATTGGGGCGCGGTGCGTACAGTACGCTTGGATGCTTACCTGGGCCGGTTCATTATCTACCCATTCGACAGAGCCTTGTGCCACATCTGGGCCGAGGTAAGCGACTCGGAGCAGAGAAAAGGCAGGATAATTAGTACAGCAGACGCCTGGATCGCAGCGACCGCTATTGTCAATAATATTCCTCTTATCTCGCATAATCGCAAGGACTTTGAAAGAGTTGGCGGATTGACGCTTATATCGGAGGGTTAGCCGCAAAGATTCGCCAGCGAAGCATCCAAGAAAGCGAGGCCAATATGGGCACCAAAACGCAGGCCACCATCGAAGATTTGTACCACGTACCGGAAAACGGCAAAGCCGAAATTGTGAATGGGGAATTAGTGCTAATGCCACCTACAGGAGGAGTGCCGGGCCGCAGTGGCGGCGAAATCTACGTCAGCTTGCGCGAGTATGAACGACGCACGAAGAGCGGATATGCCTTCCCGAACAATGTGGGATTCGTTGTGAACCTGCCGAGGCAGCGCTCGTTCAGCCCCGACATCGCGTTCTACAGGGGCGGGCTAAAAGGGGGCAAGTTCCTGGACGGTGTGCCCATATTTGCCGTCGAGGTAAGAAGCGAGGGGGATTACGGCCCGGCGGCAGAGGACGCAATGGCCGAAAAGCGCAAGGACTACTTCGCAGCGGGCACTCTAGTGGTGTGGGATGTTGACGTGCTGAAAGAGAAAGTGGTAAGGGTATACCGCGCCGACGACCCGGAGACCGCCACGATTTACGGCGCAGGCGAGGTGGCGGAGGCAGTGCCGGCCTTGCCTGGGTGGACGATGGCGGTAGACGGTTTGCTGCCATGAGCACGGCCACTCACCCTAGAACTCCATTCTTACCCCTCCAACCCCACCCTCCTATAAGCCTCGTCCACGTGCGCCAGATGCCTCTCCAAGCTCATCAACTCCCTCAACTGCTCGTTTGACAGGCGTGCGGTCACTTCCGGGTCGGTCTGGAGGCGCTCTATAAAGGTGGGACCGATCTCGCCCGCCGCATCTTGCTCCCATACCTGCATGGCGTGGCTTTGCACTATCTTGTAGGCCGCCTGCCGGTCAAGGCCGCTCTCGGTAAGGGCCAGCATCACCGGCTGCGAGAATATCAGCCCACCCGTCATCTCCAGATTGCGCTTCATGCGGCCAGGATAGACGTTTAGGTTACGCACGATACTGTCGAACTGGCGCAGCATGTAGTCGCTCAGGGTGAAAGCACCGGGGAAGATTAGCCGCTCGGCGGACGAGTGCGAGATGTCGCGCTCGTGCCACAGCGCCACGTCCTCCATGCCGGTGACGGCAAAGCCGCGCACCACCCGCGCCAGCCCGCTGATTCGCTCGCTCTTGTGCGGGTTGCGCTTGTGGGGCATAGCCGACGACCCCTGTTGGGCCGCGCCAAACGGCTCCTCCACCTCGCGCACCTCGGTGCGGGCCAAATGCCGTACCTCAGTGGCGAACTTATCAAGCGACGAGGCCAGCAGCGCCAGAGCGTTCAGGACGGCGGCGTGGCGGTCACGCTGCACGATCTGGGTGGATACGGGGTCGGCGGCCAGCCCCAGCCTGTTCAGAGCATCAACCTCTACCTCCGGCGGCACGTTGGCGTGGGTGCCCACCGCGCCCGAAATCTTACCCACCGCTATGTCCTTAGCTGCCGCCTCCAGCCTGTGGAGATGCCTGCCCATCTCGTCATACCACACCAGCAGCTTCAAGCCGAAGGTGGTCGGCTCGGCGTGGATGCCGTGCGTGCGCCCGATCATCACTGTATGCTTATGCTCCAACGCCAGCGCGGCAAGCGTTACCCGCACGTTGGTCACGTCCTCGATAAGCAGGCGCATCGCCTCTTCGATTTGCAACGCCAGGGCAGTGTCCACCACGTCGGAGGACGTGAGGCCCACGTGGACGTAGCGGGCGGTGTCCTTGTCAGGCAGGCTGTCGGTGGCGGCACGCAGGAAGGCGATCACGTCGTGGTCGGTCTGCTTCTCGTAGTCGGCCATGAGGGCCAGGTCTATCTTGCCCTCGCGCAGTACTGGAAGCGCCTCGGTGGGCACTTCCCCGCGCTCGGCCCACGCCTCGGCTACCGCCAATTCGACCTTCCACCAAAGGTCAACTTTGTGCTGCGCCGACCATATTTCGCCCATTTGTGGGCTTGTGTAGCGGTCAATGTTCATAGTGTTGGGTGTCGGGTGTTGGGGATTAGTCACGTTTCACGAGTCAACCCTTCATCGTCGCTGCTCAGTATGTCTTTCGCGCTTCCCAGCGCCTCAAGCTCTTTCTCGCGCTGTTGAAGTTGGCGGCGGTAGGCGGTCTTGTTACGGCGATAGGTGGTCAGG
Organism: Chloroflexia bacterium; assembly: GCA_038254085.1. Taxonomy (GTDB): domain Bacteria; phylum Chloroflexota; class Chloroflexia; order QHBQ01; family JADMIH01; genus JADMIH01. Next base: position 7,128 of record JBBSGN010000037.1, read on the forward strand.
AGGTAGACGAAGAGAGGGACCAGTATAAGCCAGGACAGCAGCAGGAAGGCGCGGGCGGCGTTTAGCTGGTTGCCATAAAGGAGGCTGCACCCGAAGCACGAGGTCAGCACGCCCAGGGTGGCGAGTAGCCCTATATAACGCTGGGTTTTGGGGTTCGGCAAAGAGTCGTCCTTCCGGTGTTGCTAGAGCGTGTTATGAACTTTAATGTAAAACCGCACCCAAGTATATCGGTTAGCACAGGCGGTGCAAGAAATCACCGAACACGCAGTAGAAAGCGCCTTCGTGAACGTGAACCAGGGGTATAACTGCATCGCCCATACGGCTGCGCCCTGCGGAACTCCTGTCCACGCCATGTAGGTGCGGCCTTCGACATCGTCTACCTTTTCTGACATCGCGCTGCGAGGTATACAGGCACAGCGCCTACGCTGGGTGCGACCTCAATCCAGTCCGGGGGCGGTTCCGGCTCGGCGACCTCCTCGACCACAAGACCATTGCGGGCGAGCGTGTTCAGATAGGTGGACATCATCCGGTGGTTCGCCCCCACCCTCGACCGCACGCCTCCCGGCGGGCCATCGGCCAGCCACCACCCTTCTTCGAAATAGCCGCGCCCAGGGGGCCAACTGGGGTTCGCGCCTTTGGCCTCCCATCCTGGGAAGCAAGGGTGAAGAATGGAGAAAGTGAAGAATCCACCGGGCTTGAGAACCCGCGCTACGGTCGCCAGGACCCCGTCTAAGCCGTCTATATCCGACAGGCCAAAGCCGCATACGACCCCGTTGAAGACCTCTCCCCCAAGGGCATCAGACGATGCCGCGTCGCCATGAACATAGGCGATGCCCATCGGGTTCGCCTGCTCACGGTCGCGGGCCTTGTCGAGCAGTGCCACGGAGATGTCAATGCCGACGACCTGCGCGCCTCGGCGAGCCAACTCACGGGCCAGCCGCCCATGCCCGCAGGCCAGGTCTAGGAGTCGGAGGCCGTAGACATCACCAACCAGGCAGAGGAGGGCGGCAGTGAGTGGGTCGTCGTAAACGTCAGGCGCGAAAGCCTCGTAAAAATCCGCGACCTCGTCGTATCGCGCGGGCGTCTTGTTCGCTGCTGCCATTTCTCAGACTCCGTGTAACTTGTAATTCAGCCGCACTCCATCGCCTAACAACCCTACTATAAGACACCTCTAACCGAATGGCAAACGTTATCTCGGCTATGGGGGTTCAGATTAGGAGGTAGAGAGATTTCTAATGTATACACGAAGCATGACGGCAGCCACAAAGCGTGCTTTCTACCCCGCGTGTGCGGGATCGGTGCAAAGCTCCCGGTTGAACGTAGCGAACATGGTGAGGGCTTTAGCGCAGACCTGGCCGCACACGTGGGGCAAACGAAACGTTTACATAGGAACCGGACGGTTCTTCTGTTTGGAGCTAGCCTTCGAGGTTATAGAACTCTCGGTGGCCTGTTTCGACCAGCGGCGTCATACGGCCGAACCACTCCCCGAACCGCGGGTCCGAGAAGGCCTCCTTGATCTGTTGTTCCCATGCTGCCAGGCTCTCTACCTCAGTTTCGGTAACTACGGTAAAGAATGTGCCACTGGCGTCTGTCAGTATGCGGTGAGCAAAGTCCGGAGCGGCTCTCATCTCCCTCATCTCCTTGAAGAGCGCAACCAGTTCGCCACCTCTACCATACTTGGCATGGAAAACATCGCGTACTACCATCATGCTGTCCTCCTTATTGGACAACCAGGGTTGAGCCCTAGGCCAGCAGCCTGGTATCTTCCCCGATGTGATAAGCAGCCCATGTGTGATTAGGGTTGCTTTACGTGCATTTTCTTGGTGCATGTATGCGCTTATATTGGAAGCTGAGAATCATGCACCCCTTCCACCTTGCATAGGCATCACCAACCTTCCAATGACAAAAAGAAGCCTCTAGTCAAGGGCCTGATGTGAAAGGCGCAAGACGAAAGGTATAAGACGGTAGACACATGGCCTTTTGGAAAATTATCTTACCACTGCGCATGTATAACGTCAACGCCCGTCTCGGCTGTAAGCGTTCAGACTTATGGTAGAGGAAAGCACCCGTAGGGGCGGGCTACAGTATCTTCATAATTGGCAGCACATCCGGCGCGAAGAGTGCCAAGACGCCATAGGCGACCAGCGCCACCTCCGCTGCCCGACCAATCTGCTTCCCTAAAGGCAGTGACTTCTCAGCAAAGATGAGCAGGGTAATCAGGGCCATTGCGGCCACGTTCATGATGCCGATCGGGAAGAGAATTACGAAGAGGAGCCAGCAGCAGCCGAGGCAATAGAGACCGTGCGCGAGGCCCATCCTGAAGGCCCCTTCATAACCTTCCCTCCACGAATTCATTATGAACTCTAGAGGCGAACGGCACTTCGACAGGCAAGAGCGTTTGAGCGGTGAAAGCTGGTATAGCCCCGCCAGCATGAGGAGCACACCGCCTGCGCGGGCAACGTCACTTGCGGGCCAGCCCGACCGGCGAGCCAGGGCCTCCACTCCGAGGGCCGCGCCGTAGGCCAGTATTCCGAAGAAGGTCCAGATAACCAGATATCCGCCCACAAAGACCCAGGTTGGTACGAACGACTGCTCACGCTGACGCTTCGTAGCGGACACCCGAGCGAAGACCAGGATCATGGGCGCTGCGGTGGGGAACATCATAGCAACCATCATCACGATCCACATAGCCATGAAGAGCAGGCTGCTCATGCCCATGGTTAGGCCTGCGGCCATAGTCTGAGCGGGGGTCGCAACCCCGGATTGGGCCATGCCCGCGCCCATGCTTCCGCTCGTGTCTGTTGGCCCGCCTGTGCCTGTGCTGGGGTTGCCGCTGGCTCCCATAGTCAGGACGGACTGCTGCCACAGTAAGATGGCCCAGGAGACCACCGTCAGGATGATAAGCGACGCGAGGATGAGATTGCGCTCGCGCGGCATCGGGTAGGACCGGGTTGTTTTCATAGGATCGCTCCAACTCCGGGGAGGAACAAAGGGATAGCTAAATCCTGCTATTGGTCAAAGCGCCCCACGTAGCGACGCAGAATGGCACGCAGTAGGTAAGGGGAATCTTCCAGGCCAGTTCGAGGGGGAAGTGGCCCCCGGCAAGCACGGTGCCCTGGTTGATCGCCACCAGCACGGTGCCGACGACCAGGGCGGTGAGGGTAGAGCGCCGCAGCATGGGGCGATAGCGCAGGATGCAAGACAGGCACCTACGCTCGGCGCCGAGTATAAATCCCAGCCTGCCATCGAGAGATCGGCCGCAACCGGCACAGACGCCACGGTCCGGCGGGGGCGCAGTCGACTGAGGGCCCGCCGGTGCGGGTGATTGGGCCCGCCTGCCTGCGGACAATCCGCGTCATGCGCTCCACTGGAACTCGGTAAACTCGCCGTGGCCGAGGCTCTCCCACTTCCGCAAGTCGGGGTCGTTCCAGCGCGTGCCATGGGCGCGCGCCAGGTGAGTATCCTCGCGGAAGGCAGCGGCCCCGTGCAGCAGCCTGGTAAGCTCGCCGGTAGGCCCGCGCATAGGCTGGATCACCAACTGGCCCAAGTCGCCTACCTTGATCGTGGTCTCGTTTTCTCCTGCCTGGACACTGATCTGGGCTTCCCTGCTGGGCAAGACTTTAGTTATGAGAGTGGATAGGATCTCAAAGACGCCACCGCGCTGGCCTGAGAGAACACCCCCCAGGGCCTCGCGTTGCTGCTCAGATGAGCCGGGATCAAAGTACAGCCGAGCTGTGCCGTTGCCGCTTAGGAAGCCACTCGGCCAGTCCCCCGCGAAAACTGCCCTGGTGCCGCTCACATCGGTGCCGTCCACGTCACCGCTCTTGATGTCCAGGGCCAGGAGCGCCGAGCACCAACCCTGGTCCCCTTCCAATTCGCCCAGCAGGCAGGGACACCCAACCTTGCAGCTGCAAGGGGCATAATAGGTTCCGCTAATGTTCCAGGACATTGGTTTCTCCTTTATGTTACTCCATAGGTATGCGAGC
>JBBSGN010000038.1:0-10887 GCA_038254085.1 Chloroflexia bacterium
ATCTGCATGTTAAGCTCTTCGAGTATATCCTGCGCCGAGGTGACGCATTTAGCCCCTTGTTTCAGGAGGTTGTTGGGGCCATCGCTCATGCGTGAGGTGATGGGACCGGGCACGGCGAACACATCCCTACCCTGCTCCAATGCGAAAGTAACGGTTATGAGCGCGCCGCTTTTCTCGCCCGCCTCCACAACCAGCACGCCGAGGGATAACCCGCTAATAATTCGGTTGCGTGGCGGGAAGTTCATCGGCTCAGGCTCGGTGCCGAGGGGATATTCGCTTATGACCGCACCCTTACCCTCTTCCAGGATTCGGCGCACCAGCCCCCGGTTTTCGGGCGGATAGATCACGTCCGGCCCTGAACCCAGCACGACTATCGTTCGCCCGCCTGCGTCAATGGCGGCGCTGTGGGCTACCGTGTCAATACCCCGTGCCAGGCCGCTCACTACCGTAACGCCCGCCTCGGCCAGCCCCGCCGACAATCGAGCCGCAGCCTCGCGCCCATAGGAGGTAGAGCGCCGAGTGCCCACTACCCCCACCGCCCACGAGTCCGACGGCGCAAGCTCGCCCAGCACGAACAGCACAGAAGGTGCGCCATCTATCTCTCGCAGGCGCTCCGGGTAGCTCTCGCTCTCCAACGTCAGCACGCTTACGCCCGCCGCTTGCAGCTTCTCCATCTCAGCATCCAGGTCGGTGGCCCGCCGCGTCTCTACCAGCGATTGCGCCCATTTAAGGTCAAGCCCGGTGGCCAGCAAGTCACCCAGCGTGGCGTGCCAGACGGCTTCTAAAGTGCCAAAGTGGTCCAGCAACAGGCGGGTGCGCGCCGGCCCGATGCCCGCAGCTTTGCTAAGGCCCACCCAATAGGGGGTCTGATCGGTCATGGGGTTTGAGAGAGGCTGTTTACCCAAGGATATCGTCAACCCGCACAGGAGCGTCGAATACACCGTAAAGCGACAAAGATTGACCGCGTTCCACCCGCCGACGTTGCTGGTATGCGCCTCCGGCAGGCTCAGAATAAACCTCGATCACCGCTTCCGTAAGGTTGACCAGCCATACTTCGGGTATCCCCGCCCGCGCATAAAGAGGCACTTTCACGTTGCGGTCGTATGCCAGCGTGGTATCGGCTACTTCCACGAGCAAGAGCACGTCGGTAGGCGAAGGAAGCTCCTGGGCGTAAAAATCTTCGTGTGGTTTGAGCAAGGCGACATCAGGTTCCGGCTCCGAGTAATCGCCGAGTCGTATCGGGTCTTGCACGCTTACAATTGCGGTTCGACCCACCCGTTCGCCCAGAAGTAGATTAAGACGTTTCACACACGCAGCATGGTACCTACCAATAGGACTCATTGCTACGATCTCGCCTTCGATAAGCTCAACACGTTCATCCTCCGTAAAAATGCCCGCCTCGGACATAAGGTTGTATTCGGATACGTTGAAAAGTCGGTGCGGAATGTCAATTGCCATAGCGTCACTTCCCCTAAACTCTATGCTTGCAGTCTATTTCCAACCCTTTATGCTCGTATAATAGCACATCCCTGACCCCTACTTAAACGGCCAGTTCTCCAGCACCCACACTATCACGGGGGCGACAGCCAGAGCAGGTAGGTAGTTCGCCAGACGCATATCTTTGATGTTAAGGAGCTTGAGGCCCACACCCAGGATGATGAGGCCACCGGCGGCGGTCATCTCCACGATGTAGGGGTTGTCGTGGCCCGGCACGCCACTGGCTATGCCTGCCGCCACCAGACTGAGGAGGCCCTGGTAGACCAGCACCGTCAACGCCGACATCAGCACGCCCCAACCGAGGGCCGCCGCGAAGGCGAACGCCGCGAAGCCGTCCAGCATGGATTTGATCGCCAGCAACCGGATATCCCCGCTCATCCCGTTGAGGATAGACCCCAGGATGGTCAGCGGCCCCACGCAGAAGACCAGGCTGCTGGTCACGAACGCCTTGCTGAAGGTGGACGACCCTTCGCCACTGCCCGCGAGCCGCCTTTGCAGGTGATCGCCCAGGTTATCCAGATGGTAATCGAGACGCATGGCTTCGCCCAATAATCCACCCAAGAGGATACTGCCGAGCAGGATGAGAGGGTTCTTCGTGACCAATGCGTTTTGCACGCCTATGAGCAGCGTAGAGAGGCCCAGCCCGCCCATAACGATGCTCTGGAAGCGCTCAGGCAAGCGCCCGCCCAGCAACAAGCCGAGCGTGCCGCCGATAAGCACCGTCGCCACATTGAGCAACGTACCGGAAATGGGCATCAACACCCCACTCTCTCAACTATGAATTATGAATGCAGCTATCGGCTATTACCGTCGTCGGTCGTCGGTCGTCATCAATATTTCACAATTCGGGTCTTATGCTAGATAGAAACAATTGACATGACATCCTCCGGTGTGGTAAAGGAGCGGTTGCGACACCAAACCCGCACCAACCGGAGGATAGCTAATGATAGCGCACCAATCTGAGATAACCAACTTTGATGACTTTTGCTTGGGGATGTACTGCATCGTGGAAGATACCTACAGACAAGTTAGGCACCTGTTCCCTCGTCCGGGACCTGCCTCTCGGTGCTCGGACCAAGAACGGATAGCGATGGCCCTGATTGGAGAGTGCAAAGGCTGGGACACGGAGTTGAGCCTGCTTTCGGAGTGGCAAGCCCACACGGATTTGTTCCCCTACATCCCTTCCCAGAGCCGCTTCAACAGGCGAAGGCGGCAGTTGATGCAAGCCTTCAACCTGGTCAGAAAGGTGGTGTTGGGGGTGCTGGACGTTGCTGCCGACCGTCAGTGCTGCATTGACAGCTTGCCTGTACCTGTGGTGCAGTTCCATCTGGTGCCCCAAGCTTCCAGGGAGTGGGCTATCAACGGAGCTACCTTTGGTAAGGTATCCTCCAAGAAGCAGACGATCTTCGGCTACAAAATGCAACTGCTCGTCACGTTGGGTGGGGTGATATTGGACTTTGAGCTTGCTCCTGCCAACGTCACCGACCTGCAAGCTGGATATGAACTGCTTGAAGAACACACCGACTTGGATGCTGTAGCGGACAAAGGGTACATCAGCCAACCTGTGGCGCAGGCTCTTGAGCAGGGCAACAATATCTGCCTGATGACCGTGCCCAGAGCCAACCAGAAGAGGCAATTGCCTCCTGGAGTGGCTGAGCGTATAAATCGTGTTCGGCAGATCATCGAGACCGTCAACGCTCAACTGGTGGACCAACTCAAGTTCCAGACCAACCATGCTCACACCTTCTGGGGCTTGTGTACCCGCTTGTACACCAAGTTGGCAGCACACACTATATGTATCTACATCAACCGTTTACTGGGGAAAGCCGACTTCCTTCAGATCAAGGAGTTGGCTTTCCCTATCTAGCATAAGACCCTATTCATAATTACTTACCCCTCTTCAGCCGTCCCTGAATCTTGCCGACTATCATTTGCAGTTCCGGCAGGCGCATCCTCCATATGAGCGCCATGTACAGTGTCCCGCCCACCAGCGCGGGCACGCCGAGCAGGATAGCTTTGGCTACCAGCAAGTCGGCATGTATAAATTGGGCAAGCGACCACCACACAGCGTAAGCGACCAGGGCAATTAGCGCCGACGCTCCGCCTGCCTTGAGAGCCGTCTCGCCGATGCCGTATCCGCGCATACCACCCTCCCTGCCCATTGTGCGCCAGAGCAGCACGCCGGTGACGATAGCGTGGAAAGCCAATTGTAAAGAGTTGGCAAGCACCAGGCCGGGCATACCGAGCGTGCGGTAGGTCCCCAACGCCACGCTTAAGTAGACCGCGAACTGTGCGATGCCTATCAGCGCGGGGGTGAGGGTGTTCTTGCGGGCGTAGAAGGCGAAGAGTAGCACCTGGTCTATCGCGCTGAAAGGGAGGCCCGGCAAGTAGAAGAGCAACGCCAGCACCGTGAGGTTCTGGTCGGCGGCGGTGTAAGCTCCGTGCCGGAAGAACAGGCCGACGACGGGAACCGCCAATGCGAACAGGCCCGCAGCCGCAGGAAGCACCAGCACCGTCACGAGGCGCAGGCCCGCCGCCAACGTGCGCTTGTATCCTTCGATGTTGCCGTTGCTGAAATGCTGCGACAGCGTGGGCAATGAGGCAAGCGAGATAGCCGCCGACACCATGCCGAGGGCAAACTGCACCAGCGTAGTCGCGTAACGCATGGCGCTGATCGCGCCCACGCCGGTCTGCGAGGCCAGGCTACGGTCTATCACCAGGGCGGTGGCCGCCACCAGCACGCTGACGCCCACAGGCGCATACAACTTGAATATTCTCCGAACGGCTACATGCCGCAAATCGAGCATGGGGCGAAGCGGCACATCGCGCAGGCCGGGCGCTTGCATGGCGAGCATGGCGAACGCGCCCACGACCATTCCAAGCACCAGGCTCTTCACCCCCAGCATACCGGCCAGAGCGAAACCGAAGAAGATGATAGATGCGTTGAAGAGGGCCGATGTGAACGCCGGGTAGACGAAGCGCCTGAGAGAGTAGTGCGCCGCCATTACCACCCCCGACAGCCCCATGAAAAAGACGCCGGGCAGCACCCATTGGGTCATCACGAGGGCCAGCGATTGCGTCGCGGGCGAGAAGCCCGCCCCCATGAAGTGGACCAGCGGCTCGGCGAAAAGCTCCAGCGCGGCAATAGACAATATAAGGAAGATGGCCGCCACGGTGAGGACCGTGCTAACTATACGCCCGAACTCGACCTTGCGCTCCTCGGTGGCGTATTCGCTGAACACAGGCACGAGCGCCGCGCTTATCGTGCCTGATATAAGCAGGTCGTAAACTATAGTAGCAACGTGGTTGGCAATCGTAAATGCGTCAACCTGAGCGCCCGCCCCGAAAAGATAAGAAATGCTGCTCTCGCGCCCCAGCCCCAGCACGCGGCTCAAAATTGTGCCCGCCATGAGCACTAGCGCCGCAGCCGCAATCCGCCCCCCAATAGAGCCTTTGCGCCTATCAACCTGCACCTGAACCGCCGACTCGGCTATAAGCTCATCGGTCTCGGCACGCGGTTCCTGTAACGATATGTCGGTGCTTGATAGCATGGGATCGTAAAACGTAAAACGTAAAACGCAAAACGTAAGGGCTTGCTCTTGCTCCTTACGTTTTACGAGTCCGTTTCACGCATTCGCTCAATCAATCCGCTCACGCTGTGGCCTGGCTCGAAGGGGAGGATTTGGACCTGCCCACCGTAGGCTTGCGCGGCCTCGGCTTCGGGGAGAGGTTTGCCGCCTGGGGCGTAGTCGCCGCCCTTGACGTAGACATCAGGTTGTAGGGCCTGGACGAGTTGGGTCGCTGTCGGTTCATCGAAGATGGTCGTATAGTCCACGCAGCGCAGAGCGGCTACTATCTCCGCGCGCTCGTCCTGCGGCACCACCGGGCGGCCAGGCCCCTTGTAGCCGCGCGCCGAGGCGTCCGAGTTGACGCCCACCACCAGTATATCACCCAACTTGCGGGCGGCCTGCAAATATTGCACGTGGCCGATATGCAGCAGGTCGAAAGTGCCGTTGGTCAGCACGAGGCGCAAGCCAGCTTCGTGCCAACGCGAGCGCAACACGAGAAGTTCGGGTAGGGTGAATACGCGCCCTGTGAGTTGAGGCGTTCGGGACACTTAGCCTACGACCTCTGGACGAGGGACGACCGACGACCGACGACGAAGGAGGATGGAGTGGTGGCGGCTTTGCGTCTACTGGCAAGTATCGGGCGTCGCTCGTCGGTCGTCCTCATCGTCGCTCAGTCCCAACAAGGGCCTCTTGCGCGACAGCCTTCTCTTCGGGCAAGGCCATGGTGCCCAGGTGGCGTTGGACCAACGTCAGACAGATAAGCCCGATACCCACGCCGAACCAGAGCGTAGAGAAGCGTATGAGCAGAGTGGCGGCCACCGCTGTGTTCTGCGGCATGGCGATGGCTAGCTGGGCGGGTATCAGGAACTGTAACATTCCGGTGATGCTCGCGTCCGCCGTGCCCAGGCCGCCCGGCAGTAAAGTCACCGAGCCGATCAGCGTGGAGGCCGACAGTATGAAGGCGCAGATTATGACCAGCAGCGGCGAGAACGGTATGCCCAACCCGATCATCACCAGCACGAAGGCCACCACCTCGCCAAACCAGGATACCACCCCGATGCCCACCCCGAACAGCAGATTGGGCAACCTGAACAACTCGTAAGAGCTTTCGTAGAATGCGTGAAAGTGGTGTACCACCCGCGACAGTACCGGCAGGCGCTCGCCCATGCCCATAAGCCGGTTGGCGAGGGCGCGGTTCTGGAACACAAAGAGGAAGGCGATAGCGAACAAGGCGATCCCGACCAGTATGGCCGTGCCGTAGTTGAACAGCACCAGCCCCGCCGAGGCCAGCACCAGCATCGCCAGTCCGTCGGTCATCCTCTCGGCCATGATGATAGGGGCCGAGGTGGCTATGGGCGTGCCGCGCACCTGCTTGAGCAGGTACGACTTGAGCACTTCGCCCACCTTGCCGGGGGTCATCGCCATTGCCATCCCGCTCAGAAATATAAGCAGCGAGTCTTTCTTCGAGACACCTGTAGCCCCCACCAGTCGCAGATAGGTGTCCCACTTATAGAAGCGTAGAGCGTAGTTGAACAGGGTGAACAGGAGGATGATAGGCAGCAGCCACCACTCGAAGCGGCGCAGCACCTCGACCATTTTGGTGAAGTCAGCGTACACGGCCAGCCCGACCACCACCACCAGGCCCAACACCAACCCCAATATTAGCTTGCCGCGTATATTACTCAGTGCGCTCAAATAGTCAGTGTCCCCTGTGAGTCGCTTTACCGCTTGGTAGGGGCATAGCTTTACCCCTGCAACCTGTTGCTAGAAGTGATCTCATATACAGGAGGGCACTCTTTAGCCGACCCATCATCCTTGTCATTCCGAGCGGAGCGAGGAATCACTATCCATAATACCAATTCAGTCAGCACTTTCATTTCATCCCAAGCATCCTACCGGGGATAGTGATTCCTCGCTCCGCTCGGAATGACAAAGGGTAGTCTAATCGCTAAAGAGATGGATATGCTTTATAAGACGGCTTCTATATGTTCTTGGCAATGCCAGTGTAACAGAGCAGGATGGTGCATTGCAAGGACGGCGGGCGCTTTAGATACCAGCAATAATGGGCGAAGGCGTAGACGAAAGACGAAGGGCGGATAGTAGCTTCGCCCTTCGCCCTGGCTCGGACAACCCTCGATTGTCCCGCTTACTCCCCTCGCCGCCTCGCCAGCACGGCCCCCACCGCGAGCGCCACACCCAACAAGGCCAGCGTCATCTCAAGCGCAGGCAGCAGAGGCGAGCTATTGTCGGAGACTCTGTTCTCCGATGGATTATAGCCTTGCGTCGAGCGGTCTGCATCCCCAGTAGGCCGGTTTTGTAGGCTGGTAGTCGTAGGACTGCCGATGTTGCTTGCGCCCACGCCCGCACCCGCCGCTGGAGTTGGGGCAGCCAACTTGGAGGGCAATTGAGCGGGAGGAGCAAGGGCGTCTATTGCACCGGCAGTCGTTGTTGCACCTGCTAAAGGCGTTCCAGAGGACTGGACAGCTGGGGGGTTGGCAGGTTGGGCCGGCCTTGCCATAGCAGCCGTTGGCAAGGCCGCCTGGTCCCCATCCGGTGACGACTCGTTGGACGGGGCTGCATTCCGCGCAACGGATGTTTCGCCGGCCATCGGTCCAGCCGCCGGTGCAAAGTTCTGGGGCAACGCAACGCTAGCAGAGGAAGGTCGTCCACTGCTATAACTCCCGACCAGCACCAGCACCAGCAGCGCGAAGGCCAGCGCCGAGCCACTCGCCAGCGCCGGAGAGAGCCGCCGAGATAAGAGACCCTGCCAGAAGCCGGTCCTGGGCGCAACCATCTCCGGTCTTATCGTGAAGGCACGAGGCGGCGAGATAGTGGGCATATCACGCATGAGTTGTCGGGTAGCCCGCAACTCTATATAATCGGCACGGCAATCCAAGCAACTCTCAATATGCGCGCGCACCCTGGCCCGCTCGCTGTCACTAAGGGCGTTGTCCATATACGCGGAAAGCTCGTCCCGCACGTGCGTTCCACCCGCCCCTGCATTATCAAAACGTCTGCTCATTCTGATACTTTCTAAGCTATCAGCTATTACTGCTTTCTTCTCGTCACTTGTTACTTGTCACTTGTCACTGTTAGAACGCTCTCCCTGCGACGATAGTTCCCCCACCGAAGGCACGATGCCGCGCTCGCGCAGATAGTCGCGCATCCGGGCGCGGGCGCGGTTTATGCGAGATTTCATAGTGCCCAGGTTGGCGCTGCTGACGATAGCCGCCTCCTCGTAGCTCAGACCCTGCACGTCAACCAGGATCAGGGCGATGCGCTGGTCATCGTGGAGAGTGTCAAGCCCGCGCTGGACGGTGGCAACCAACTCGGCCCGCAACGTCTGAGCTTCGGGGTCTATTGAAGGGTCGAGGTCGGCTATCGGCAGAGGCTCACCCAGTTCCTCGCCGTCGCTGCCCACCCAGGCATCCAGCGATTGCGTGGGCTTGCGTTTGCGGCTCCGCAACACGTCCAGGCAACCGTTGGTGGCGATCCTCAGCAGCCACGCCCGAAACTGCTCGCCCCTGAAGCGTTCAATCGCCTTGTACGCCGACAAGAACGCCTCCTGGGTGGCGTCGGCTGCGGCATCCGGGTCCGATAGCATCCTGTAGCAAAGGTTGTACACCCGCGTCTGGTAGCGCAGCACAAGCCAGTTGAACGCCGCCAGGTCGCCTCGCTGGGCGGCAGCTATTCGGCGCGCTTCCTCCTCGCCATCCAATGCATCTATTGCCTCCGGCATGATTAGAGTATATCAGGAATCGACACATAAAAATCCCAATCCGCCTGCGACGGATTGGGATTTTTATGAAGAAGGAAGGAGTTTAGTCTCTATTTGACGCTATCCGACTCGGCCAGTAGTTGCTGCACGACCCTTTCGTTATAGTCGTAGTTGCCTTCGCCATAGTAGGTGTACTTCAGGTGGCCTTTGCGGTCTATGTAATAGAAGGCGGGCCAGTAACGGTTGTCGTAGGCGCTCCACGTCTTATAGTCAGGGTCGAGAGCCACAGGCCAGGTTATCCCCTGCTCTTTTACCGCGTTCTGCACGTTTGCGGGCACGCGCTCGAAGGACAGTTCAGGGGTGTGTATGCCCAGTATCTCCAGGCCCTGATCTTTGTACTTGTTATACAGGGCCTGTATATGCGGGCGAGTGTTCGCGCAGTTATAGCAAGCAAAGGCCCAGAAGTCCACTATCACCACCTTGCCACGCAGTTGCGCTATCGTGAGCGGCTTCGAGTTGTACCACTGCGTCAACCCGGTCAACTCGGGCGCCGGACCCATGTCAGTCAGCTTGATAGCGGGCTGGGTCTGACGCTTCGGTTGGACGGCCTGAGCAGGCAGCTTAGGCTGCTGGGTAGGCTGCGGCGTGGGCAGAGTTGTTGGTATAGTTGTTGGTGTTGTAGTGGGCGCATTGGTGGGTTTAGCCGCTAAGGTAGGTGGGGCTGCTGGCGCAGAGTTGGTGGCTAGGTTTGCTGCTTGGGCCTTGCTTGCAGATGTTTCTTGCTGGGAGGCTGCTTTTGCCTCACTCAACAGTTGCGCCACCACCTTGTCGTGGTAATCGTAGTTGCCCTCGCCAAAGTGCGTGTAGCGTATATGGCCGTTGGCGTCAATGAAGTAGAAAGCGGGCCAGTAGCGGTTACTGTACGCGCTCCACGTCTTATAATCGGGGTCGAGGGCCACCGGCCAATTGATGCCTTGCTCCTTGACGGCGTTCTGCACGTTCTCCGGCACGCGCTCGGTGGCGAACTCTGGTGTATGTACGCCTATGATTTCTAATCCCTGGCTCTTGTACTTGTTGTACAAAGCCTGCACATAGGGACGGGTGTTGGCGCAGTTGTAGCACTCGAAGGTCCAGAAGTCCACGACCACCACTTTGCCCCGCAAGTCGGCCAGCGCGAGAGGCTTGGAGTTGATCCAACCCGTTATCCCCGTAAGCTCAGGCGCGGGACCGAGGTCCTTCAGGTCGAGGGCGGGTTTAGGAACGAGATTAGGTGCGGCCTCAGTAACTGCGCTCACTTCGCGCTTGTTTTGCAGCGTGGTTATATCTTTTTGCACAGCATCTTGCCTTTCAAAGCCGGTGAGGGCGGCGTTCCACTCAGGTGGCAGGCCTCTGAGGGCGAACTCTTGCAGCTTGAGGTCCGCGCCAAAGAAGAGCGCGACGCAGGCCAACACGGTCAGGACACCGAACACCCTCTGTATAGCAACGGAGCGCGGGGCGAGCCTCTTGGTGCGCGCTACCAAGCGGCGTGCGCCATATGCAACGAACAGCATAGAGACGCCCGCCCCCACAGTGTAAGCGAGTGTGATAGCCACCGCTTCGGGCGATAAGCCGGTAGTGGCGGTGAGGGCGATCACCGAGGCCATGATGGGACCGACGCATGGCGCCCACAATAGGCCCAACCCTGCGCCAAGTAGTATGCCACCCCCGAAGCCTACGCGCTGCTGTTTGGTGGCAGCCAGGCGAGCCAACGGCGAAAGCGCGCGCTCGAACGCCCTGCCCCACGCTGGGATTATCATTGAGAGGCCGAAGATACCGAGCGCCACAATAGCGACTAGGCGTAACCAAGTCGTTGGGATTGCAAGCGCCTGGGCAGCGGCAGCCACACCCAGGGTGGCAACGGTGAAGGTGGCGGCCAGACCAAGCACAATGCCCACTGGCCGTAATCGCCCGCTCCCTACCGACGTTGAAAGCAAAATCGGCAACACCGGCAGCACACAAGGCGATATGATAGTGACTATGCCAGCCAGGAAAGCAAAGATTATGAGGGTCATAGTTCCATAATATCAGATATAGGTAAACAAATGGGTGGCAATTATTACAGGA
>JBBSGN010000039.1:0-10869 GCA_038254085.1 Chloroflexia bacterium
CAGAGAGGTTGCGCGTATGCAGGTGGGAGTGGGCTTACCCAGCGGTCTGCCGGGCGCGAGCGGCAGTCTGGTTATAGAGTGGGCGCGCCGGGCCGACATGGGCCCCTTCACCAGCCTGGGCGTTTTAGACCGCCTGGTTTACGACAGCTACGACCCTCTTACGACCCTGGCCGCAGCCGCCGCCGTCACTGAGCGTGTCCAATTAGCCGCCACTATCATCGTGGGGCTGCTCCATAGCACGCCGGTGCTCGCCAAGATGACCGCTTCCCTGGACGCTCTCTCCGGTGGGAGGCTGGTGCTGGGCATGGCGGTGGGCGCGCGCAAAGAGGATTACGAGGCGGCGGGCGTTGACTACCAAGGCCGGGGGGCGCGCTTCTCGGAGCAACTGGCGGGCCTGCGCTTGCAATGGGAAAGCGGCATAGGCCCAAGCGCCGCTCGCTCCTCCGGCCCTCCTATTCTCGTGGGCGGTCTGAGCGACCAGGGCTACGCTCGCATGGCCCGCTACGCAGATGGCTACGTGCATGGGGGTGGCCCGCCCAGGGCGTTCGCCCGCGCCGCCGACAAGGCCCGCGCCGCCTGGCTCGACGCGGGGCGACCCGGCAAACCGATGCTGTGGGCGCAGGGCTATTTCGCGCTGGGGGAAAGCGAGGCCGAAGCAGGCTCTCGCTATATGAGAGACTACTACGCCTTCACCGGCCCGTTCGCCGAGAAGATCGCCGCTGGACTGTTGACGACCCCGCAAGCCCTAGCCCAGTTCATCAGAGGCTACAGTGAGGCAGGCTGCGATGAGCTGGTGCTCTTTCCGGCCATAGCCGACATCACACAACTCGCCAGACTAGCAGATGTTCTCGGACGACTTAGCAACTAGGTAGAAGGCAAAAGGCAGAAGGCACTCGACCGGCTTGGTGACTAGGCGGAAGATGGGAACCTCTGGCGCGTTAGGCATTAGGCGTTAGGGTTGTATAGGGGCGGCTGTGAAGGTTGTAATTCTTGGGGGCGGACCGGCGGGGCTGTATTGCGGCCTGTTGATAAAAAAAGCGGGTCTGTCCCACGATGTCACCATAATCGAGCGCAATCCACCCGACATTACCTACGGCTGGGGTGTGGTCTTTTCCGACCGCACCCTGGCTTCCTTCCAGCGCGCCGACTTCAAGACTTACGGGCAGATTACCGATCAGTTCGTCATTTGGGACGCTATAGACGTGCATTATCGGGGCGAGACGATTCGCTGCGGAGGCCATGTTATCGCCAGTATATCGCGCAAGCGCCTGCTTAATATTCTGCAGGAGCGGTGCGCGGAGCTTGGCGTCAACTTGCGCTTCTCGACTGAGATAAGCGACCTTTCCGAGCTTCCGGCGTGCGACCTGCTTGTGGGCGCCGACGGCGTCAACAGCCTGGTCCGCAAGACTTACGAGGAGCAGTTCGGGCCGAGTATCGAGCTTGGAAACGCGAAGTACATCTGGTTGGGCGCGGACAAAGTGCTGGACGCCTTCAACTTTATCTTCCACCAGAACGAATATGGGCTGTTCCAGGTACACGCCTACCCTTTTAGCGGCTCTATGAGCACCTTTATCGTGGAGTGCGACGAACAGTCGTGGCTCAACGCCGGCCTGGACCTGGCCGACGAGAGCTACAGTCTCGCCTTCTGCCAGCAACTTCTCAAAGACGACCTAGGCGGCCAACTACAAGATGGCCTTCTCTCCAACAACTCCCGGTGGGTCAACTTCCCAACGCTGAAAACGAAACATTGGAGTCACGCGATTCAAAGTCCAGACGGTAAGGCGACCAGGACGCGAACTCGATTAGTCTTGCTGGGCGACTCGGGCCATACTGCCCACTTCTCCATTGGCGCGGGCACCAAGCTGGCGATGGAGGACGCTATCTCGCTGGCGGGGGCGCTCGAGCAGCACCCCGACCTCGGCAGGGCGCTCAACGAGTACGAGCTTGAGCGCAAGCCGGTGGTCGAGACCTTCCAGCGCGCAGCCCACGAGAGCCAGAGCTACTTTGAGACTATCAAGCGCTACCTGGGCCTGGAACCGATGCCGTTTGCTTTCCAACTGCTCACCCGCAGTGGGCGCATTTCCTACGACGACCTCCATTTCCGCGATGCCCGCTTCGGCGATGCGGTTGACCGCCGGTTCAGCGATGCCGCGAATTGCCTGAATCGGCTTAAGCCCAAGAACCTGCGAGTTGCGAGCGAGTCGCCCATGTTCGCGCCACCGCCCATGTTCGCGCCGATAACCTTGCGCGGGCTTACGTTGTCTAACCGCATAGTGGCGTCGCCCCGTTGCGAGTGCGCGGCGCACGACGGCGCTCCAGGCGATTGCCAGGCGGAAGCGATTGTCGGGGCAGCGAGTGGCGCTGGGCTGGTGCTGACCGGCATTTGTGCGGTGTCGCCGGAGGGCCGCATTACCCCTGGGGATACCGGGATGTACGATGCCAGGCACGAAGCAGCCTGGGCGAGTGTAGTAGAACAGGCACATGACCGACGCGGCCATATCGCCGTGCAGATAGGCCATGCCGGGCGGCGCGGCTCGACCCGCCCGCGTGCTGAAGGGTTGGACCGCCCTTTGAGGGAAGGCAATTGGCCCCTCCTTTCGGCCTCGGCTCTGCCGTACACACCATGCAGCCAGCTTCCTAAAGAGATGGGCCGCGCCGACATGGACCTGGTACGGGAGAACTTCGTACAGGCCGCGCGCATGGCCGGCCGGGCCGGGTTCGATATGCTGCAACTTCACTTCGCCGACGGTTATCTGCTGGCTAGTTTTCTGTCGCCCCTGACGAATGTGCGCCAGGACAGCTATGGCGGCGACCTGGAGGGCAGGCTGCTCTGCCCTATTGAGGTGTTTGACGCTGTTCGCGCTGTGTGGCCCTCCCAGAAGCCTCTATCGGTGACCCTCACCGCAAGCGACTGCTCGAAGGGTGGCCTTGAAGTTGAGGACGCGATAGCAATTGCTCGTGCTCTCAAAGAGCACGGCTGTGACTTGATAGACGTGCGTGCCGGGCAGACGGTGCCCGATGGCGATCCGGCTTACGGGCGCGGCTACCTTACCTCTTACTCCGAGCGCCTTCGCAACGGCGCGGGTGTGCCCACGATGGTGGGCGGCTATCTAAGCACGAGCAACGAAGTAAACACGGTATTGGCGGCGGGCAGGGGCGACCTTTGCATTGTGTCGAGAGTGGACTGAATGAAAGCTTCTGACAACCAACTGCTCGCCGGGAGGCGGGCGATGGTGACGGGCGCGGGGCGGGGCATCGGGCGCGCAGTGGCTCTGGGCCTGGCGCGCGCCGGGGCCGATGTGGCGGTCAGCGCCCGCGGCCTGGACGAACTGGAGAGCCTGGCCGCCGAGATACGCAGCCTGGGCCACCGCGCCTTCCCGGTCCAATGCGATGTCACCGACCCTGAGCAGGTACGGCAGATGGCGGCCAGCACGCTTGACAACATGGGCGGCGTGGATATCCTGGTGAACAACGCGGGCAGCGCGGCCACCCACAAGTTCCTCGATCACCCCGACGAGCTATGGCACCGGATGCTGCTGCTCAACCTTACCAGCGTCTACTACGTGACCAAAGCGTTCGCGCCCGGCATGGTCGCGCAGCGGTGGGGGCGCATTATCAACATAGCCTCCACAGCCGCGCGCGTGAGCGACCGTTATATCGCCGCCTACGCTGCCGCCAAGCATGGTGTTTTGGGGTTGACACGCTCGCTGGCCGCCGAGCTCGTGCGCTATAATGTCACCGCCAACGCCGTTTGCCCGGGTTACGTTGACACCCCGATGACCCAGGCAAGCATCGAGAACATAGTGACACGTACCGGCATGACCGAAGCGGAGGCGCGAGAGAGCCTGGAAAATGCAAGCCCTCAACGGCGGCTGATCGAACCGGACGAGATCGCCTCAGTGGTGGTCTTCCTCGCCCAGGAGAGCAGCAAGGGCGTCAACGGCCAGGCAATCAACGTGGACGGCGGCTCTGTCATGTCGTGAGCAACTGTATATGCCAGCCCGACGAAAGTGCTATACTGACCAACGACTACCGATTACCGACTGCCGACCCCTGGGAACCACAATGGCTTACGACTTCCTGTATGAAGTGAACGACGGCGTGGCTACGCTCACCTTCAACCGCCCGGAGGTGCTCAACGCCCTCACATTCGAGGTGTATGAGCAGTTTCGCGATTTGCTGGAGGCGCTGCGCTATGACGACGCGGTGAAAGTGCTGGTACTGACTGGCGCGGGCGATAGCTTCTGCTCGGGGGGCGACGTGCGCAAGATCATAGGCGCGCTGCTCGACCGCGACGTGAAAGACCATCTGGCCTTTACACGCATGACCGGGGCGGTTGCGCAGAACATGCGCCTGCTTGACAAGCCGATAATCGCCGCGCTCAACGGCATGGCCGCCGGGGCAGGGGCCGTAATTGCCCTGGCCTCCGACCTGCGCGTTGCCTCCGAGAAGGCCCGCTTCGCTTTTCTCTTCACCAAAGTAGGGCTAGCAGGGGTGGACATGGGGTCGGGCTACTTGCTGCCTCGCGTGGTGGGGGCGGGCCGCGCCTCCGAGCTTCTGCTGCTGGGCGACGCCATTGACGCGCCTACAGCCGAGCGTTACGGTCTTGTCAACCGGGTAGTGCCACACGACCATTTGATGGAAGCTGCCCAGGAATGGGCTTCCCGTTTGGCACAGGGTCCAGGTCTGGCCCTTTCGATGACCAAGCGCATGATCAACAACGAATGGAACATGGACCTGGTGAGCGCGCTGGAAGCCGAAGCGCAGGCCCAGGCCCTCATGCTCATGGGCGACGACCACCGCCGCTTCTACGAGGCTTTCAAGGCCAAAGAGAAGCCTGACTTCACGGGGCGTTAAACAATTTTGGGTTGCATATATCGAGTCGAGAATGAAAACCATTATCAACCCTTCATCGCTCGCACGGCCCAGGGGCTTCAACCACGGCATCCTGACTCGCGGTGGCGATTTGCTCTTCCTGGCCGGCCAGACGGCGCTGGACAAGGACGGGCGCATAACGGCCCCAGGCGATCTGGTAGAGCAGTACAGACAGGCGCTTGCCAACCTCAACGCTGTGGTGGAAGCAGCGGGCGGGCAAATGGCGGATATAGTCAAGACCACTATCTTTGTGCCCGACCGCGACGACTATAAGGCCCACCTCAAGGAGATAGGAGAGGTCCACAGGTCTTTCTTCGGCAACTATTATCCGGCAACCGCCCTGCTTGAGATCTCGCGTTTCTTCGACGAGGAGGCGCTGGTTGAGATCGAGGGGATAGCCGTCATAACTCCCAACTATTAGCATGAACTTCGAGCTTACACCCGAACAGCAGAGGGTACAGAGCGAGGCTCGGCGTTTCGCCCAGGAAGAGGTTGCCCCCCTCGCACGGCAGGCGGACGAGACAGGCGAGTTCCCCATGCATCTCGTCGGGCGCATGGGCGCGCTCGGCTTCCTGGGCGGGCCTGTAGCAAAAGAGTACGGTGGGTCGGGCATGGACTATGTTAGCTACGCCCTGCTCTGCGAAGAGTTGGGCCAGGCCGACTCGTCGGTGCGTGGCTTCCTTACTGTTCACGCCAGCCTGGTGTCGCTGTGTGTACAGGAGTGGGGTTCCGAGCAACAGAAGCGCCGTTAC
Organism: Chloroflexia bacterium; assembly: GCA_038254085.1. Taxonomy (GTDB): domain Bacteria; phylum Chloroflexota; class Chloroflexia; order QHBQ01; family JADMIH01; genus JADMIH01. The sequence continues at coordinate 5,628 of JBBSGN010000039.1, forward strand.
TTGCCCCGCCTCGCCAGCGGCGAGTGGATCGGCTGCTATGCGCTGACCGAGCCCAACGCAGGCTCCGACGCGGCCTCGCTGGAGGCCACCGCGCGGGAAGAGCCGGGGGCGTTCGTGCTGAACGGTGAGAAGATTTGGATCACCAACGGACTGAGCGCCCACGTCGCCATCGTGTTCGCCAGGATTGGCACCGACCGCGCGGCTCGCCACAAGGGTGTTTGTGCCTTTGTCGTCGAAACAGATACCCCAGGCTTCCATAGGGAGCCGATGCCGGGCCGTGAGCTTGGGCACCGGGCCTCCGAGCACGCCCACATCACCCCGCAGGAATGCCGTGTGCCCCTCGACGCGCTGCTTGGCGAGCCGGGCGAAGGTTTCAGGGTGGCGATGTCAGCCCTCGACCGGGGCAGGCTAGGCGTGGCAGCGGGCGCGGTCGGCGTGGCCCAGGCTTGTTTGGATGCTTGCGTTGCTTTCACGACGGAGCGTCGCCAGTTTGGCAAGCGCATCGCCGACTTCGAGATGGTGCAGGCCGAACTGGCCGACATGGCCGCCGACATAGAGGCCGCCCGTCTCCTGGTATACAAAGCCGCCTGGACCAAAGATAAAGGCTTGCCCGCGACAAGAGCCACCTCTATCGCCAAGCTCTTCGCCACCGAAGCCGCGACCAGGGCGGCATCCCAGGCGGTGTTGCTGCACGGCAGCCGGGGCTATTCCAACCAGTACCCGGTCGAGCGTTACTACCGCGACATAAAAGGGCTTCAGATTTACGAGGGAACGAGCCACATACAGCGCATCATCATCGCCCGCGAACTGGTCGGGCGCGAGGCCAAAGAGTAATGAGTACCGAGTGTTCTATTCTATACTCGGTACTCATTACTCGGTACTGATAAGGAGGGTGACGTGCCTTATTCGGAATACTGGAACCCTAAGAACGAGACGTTGCCGCGTGAGGAGTTGCAAGCGTTGCAGCTTCTCAAGCTGCGGCGGCTGTGCGAGTGGGCTTACGCCACCACTCCGTTCCATAAGCGGCGCTTCGACGCTGCGGGGTTCAAGCCTGAGCAGCTAAAGACGCTGGACGACCTGCGCCGCATCCCCTTTATGACCCGCGAGGAGTGGATGGAGTCGCTCGTGGAGAAGCCCCTGTTCGGCGACCTGCTCTCGACCGATCCGCGCAACGCCATACGCTACCACCTGACTTCGGGCACCACAGGCCGCACGCCTATACGGGTGCTGGACAGCACAAAGGACTGGGACTGGATCGCCGAGATGTGGTGTTACGGGCTGTGGGGCTTCGGCATACGGCCCGAAGACACCGTCTACTTCGCCTTCGGTTACGGCTCGTTCATCGGCTTCTGGGGCGCGCACTACGCCTGCGAAAAGATCGGCGCGCTGGTGATACCGGGCGGCGCTCAGACCACCGAGGCACGCATCAAGCAGATCTGCGAATTGGGCGTGACCACCGTGGCCTCTACTCCGACCTACGCGCTCAACATGTGGCAGAAGGCCCGCGAAATGGGCATAGACCTGGCGAAAGATTCTAAAGTGGACAAGCTGATTTTGTCTGGCGAGCCTGCGGGGTCTATCCCTGCGGCCAAGCGACAGCTTGAGGAGGCGTGGGGCGCGAAGGCCGGGGATACGGCGGGCATGACCGAGCTAGGCACAATCATGATCTTCGAGTGTGCCCACCAACCTGGCGGCACCCACATTATCGAGGACCACTACATCGAGGAAGTGATAGACCCCTCTACCGAGGAGCCTGTCGCATACGGGGTGCTAGGCGAGCGCGTGGTAACTTCGTTCGGCAGGGGCTTTATTCCGGTGATTCGCTACCGCACCAAAGACATGGTGATGAAAGTACCCGCGAGCACTTGCGACTGCGGGCGCACCTGGGACATCTACGACGGCGGCATACGCGGACGCTGGGACGACATGAAGCTGATCAGGGGCACGAATGTCTACCCGCGCGCTGTGGAGGCGATCATCCGCGAGCACGCGGTGATAGAGGAGTTCCAGATATATATCTGGCGCAAAGACAACCTGCAAGACGAGATCACCGCCAAAGTGGAGGTCGAGCCGGGTAGCGAGGGCGAGTGGCAAACTTTGCGCGGCAAACTTGTGAAAGACCTGGCGGACGCACATGAGGGCCTGCGCTTCAACGTCGAGCGCGTGGAGCACAGCACGCTGCCCCGCTTCGAGCTAAAGGCCAAACGGCTGGTAGACGACCGCCCTGTGGCGCGGTACGAATGACGACCGACTACCGATTACGAGCAACCAGGAGCAACCAATGGCAGAGACAAACACCGACCTTTTGGGCAAGCCTCTCACCGAGCAAGAGCGCGAACTGCTGGACGTTTACGGGGCGCTCAAGAAGCTGGCAGCCAGGGACGACTTGCCCCCGTGCGCTGCACGCAACGTGCGGCGCGCCCTATCCGCGATGTGGCAGGCTACTAATGACCTCGACCTCCAGTTTGAGCAGCTATACGATCTAGGGGTATAAAGAGTAACCCTGATGAGCCGAGCCGGGAACTGAAGAAACAGATGGGTCAGTGGGTCGCCAGGAAATCGAGTACGACCTGATTGTGCGCTTGCGGGTTCTGGCTGTGAAGCACATGGGCAGCGCGGGGTATGGTGGCCTGCTCGACGTTGGGGATGCAACGCGCAAGCTCCTGATTGATGTAGCTATACGCCTGGGGACTCCATTCGCCCAGCATTAGAAGGGTAGGGGCCTTGATCTTCGCTGCATCTTGGCACGTGAAGGGAGGCATTTGCGCGCTGTAGTCGGTCCGTGTGGCGACGGCCAGTTCGGGGGCGTTTTTCATCATGCTGCGGCGCACGTGCGGCGGCAGCGCCTCGAACCCCCGTTTCGCAACGGCCCCATCTATGAAGAGCCGCACCCCTTCTTCCGGGTCGCCCCTCGCGAAGGCCGCGCCAGCCGGTCTCCACGCCTCGGACATAAACTCTTCTACCATCTCCTCGCCACTGGGAAGGGTCTGAAGCAGCGGATAGACCGGAGGCTCGGCCAGCGCCAGGGTCCTCACCAGGTCGGGCCGCCGCAGCGCGAGGAACAGGGCAATATAGCCACCGTAAGAGTTGGCGACTATGTGCGCGGGCGCAAGCCTCAGCGCCTCTATCAGCCTGGCAAGGTCTTCGACGTGGACCATCATGGAGGAAGTCGTATAATCCGGCGGCCAGGCGTTCGGGTAGTGGGCGCGGCGGCTGTAAGAGACAGCACGGTATCGCTCGGCGAATGGTCCGATCTGCCCGTTCCAGGTACGAAAGTCCCCCAGGCCACCATGCACAAACACTACGGCGCCGCCCTGCCCTTGCTCGTTATAATGTAGTTCCGCGCCGTTGATGACTATGCTTCCGGTCTGCACAGTGGCTCCTATATGGCGTGCATCTTCAGCGCAGAGCGCCGAAGCGCATAGACAGAAGGTCTATCATCTATATCATACCAGGAGAAGGCCCGCCGAGTCATTGGGTTGCAGTAAGAGTTCATAATTCCCTCTTCCCGTGCTATAATCATACCTATTACCACAAAAGCCAACCAGGAGCAAACCCACCAAATGCCCCCCACCCCAGATACACCCCGAACCACCGATCTACCTCCAGAGGACGCTCAGTCCCTCTCCGGTCAACAAACCCCAACTCACAACTCACAACTCACAACTCGCAACTCGCATCGCATGTCTCGCCTCCGTGCCGAGCGCGGGCGCGCTTTGCTCGGAGGCGGCGAGCGGCGCATCCAGCAGCAGCACGCCAAAGGCAAGCTGACCGCCCGTGAGCGCCTCGACCTCCTCCTCGACGAAGGCTCCTTTGAGGAGATAGACACGTTCGTCACCAGCCGCAGCACCGACTTCGGCATGGCCGATCAGCAAGTGCTGGGCGACGGCGTGGTTACAGGCTGGGGGCGCATAGACGGCAGGCTCGTCTACGTCTTCTCGCAGGACTTTACGGTGTTCGGCGGCTCCCTGTCGGAGGCCCACGCCGAAAAGATCGTCAAGATCATGGACATGGCCGTCAAGAACGGCGCGCCCGTGATCGGCCTCAACGACTCCGGCGGCGCTCGCATCCAGGAAGGCGTGTTGAGCCTGGGCGGTTACGCCGATGTATTCCTGCGTAACGTGCTGGCCTCCGGCGTGGTGCCCCAGATTTCGGCCATCATGGGTCCGTGTGCGGGCGGTGCGGTCTACTCGCCCGCTATGACCGACTTCATCCTGATGGTCAAAGACACCTCCTATATGTTCGTCACCGGCCCCAACGTAGTCAAGACCGTCACCCACGAAGACGTCAACTTCGAGACGCTGGGCGGCGCGATGGTCCACAATACCACCTCCGGCGTGGCCCACTTCGCTCTCGACAGCGAAGAGCAGTGCCTCATGGCGGTCCGCCGCCTGGTTAGCTATATCCCCTCCAACAACCTCGACGACGCGCCCTTCGTCCCCACCGATGACCCCCCAACCCGCATGGACGACGACCTCAACAGCATCGTCCCCGACGTACCCACCAAAGGCTACGATATGAAAGCGGTCATCAAGAAGATCGTGGACGACGGCGACTTCATGGAGGTGCAGGAGCATTTCGCGGGCAACATCGTCGTCGGCTTCGCCCGCCTGGGAGGCCCATCGGTAGGCATCGTGGCCCAGCAGCCTCTTGTGCTTGCTGGTGTGCTGGACATAGACTCCTCAGACAAGGCCGCCCGCTTCGTGCGCTTCTGCGACTGCTTCAACATCCCCATTATCACCTTCGTGGACGTGCCCGGCTTCCTCCCGGGCGTGCGCCAGGAGCACGGCGGCATAATTCGTCACGGGGCCAAGCTCCTGTACGCCTACTGCGAGGCCACCGTGCCCAAGATAACCGTCATCACCCGCAAAGCCTACGGTGGGGCCTACGACGTTATGAGCTCCAAGCACGTGCGCGGCGACATTAACTACGCCTGGCCCACCGCCGAGATAGCGGTCATGGGTGTGGACGCCGCCGTCAACATCATCTTCAAGGACCAGATCGAATCGAGCGACGACCCCGAAGCCACCCGCCGCCAACTCGCCGCCGACTACCAGGAAAAGTTCGCCAACCCCTACGTCCCCGCCGCAAGGGGCTTTATAGATGACATCATCGAACCCCGCCAGACCCGCCCCAAACTAATCAGCGCCCTCCAAATGCTGAGGAATAAGCGCGATACCAACCCGCCGAAAAAGCACGGTAACATACCCTTGTGACGTGCCAAACGGACTCGTAAAACGTA
>JBBSGN010000040.1:0-10815 GCA_038254085.1 Chloroflexia bacterium
CGGCGAGGAACACTCCCGCCCACAGCCTGAGCGCACACCCCGCCGATACTATGTGGTCTCGCTCTTGAGGGTCGTTGCTCAGGGACCGCACACCGCTGATACTCAGACCGAGATCACCGAACAACGACCCTATAGCCACTATCGAAAGCACGAACGAGCCGACACCTAACTGTTCAGGCCCCAGGCTTCGCATGGCGACCGCAGCGGCGAAGAAGGCCACGATTCGCCCAGCGAACTGCAAAGCGAGCAGCTTGCCCGCATCGTGCGCCAGCTTGGAGGAGCGCACAAGCGCCCACGCCAACTTCAGCTTTGTCCTTGCCGGGGAGAAAGCTCTCATCGTGTCAAGCCTGCCGCCTCGTGCAGGCTTCTCCCACCTGTGACACCGCCGGGAACTCCCCGAGGGCACGCACGACCCGTTCGCTGGCGTGCCCGTCACCAAATGGGTTGGTCGCATGCGCCATCTGGGTATATACATGCTCGTCGTCGAGCAGGCGGCACGCGGTACTAATGATCAGATCGGCGTCGGTGCCCACGAGGCGCGCTATGCCTGCCTCTACCGCCTCGGGCCTTTCGGTGGTCTTCCGCATCACCAACACCGGCACGCCGAACGCAGGCGCTTCCTCCTGCAACCCGCCCGAGTCGGTAAGTACCAGATGCGAGCGCTGCATGATCTGCACAAGGGTAAGATATTCTACAGGGCCGGTGAGGGTGATGTTCGGTATATCCCCCAGGCGCGAATGCACGATACCTTGTACGTTCGGGTTGAGATGCACAGGGTAAACGATCCGCACATCGCTGTACCTTCTGGCTATCTCGGTCAGCGCGTCACAAATGCCCATCAGCGGCCCACCGAAGTTCTCCCGGCGGTGAGCCGTCACCAGGATGAGCCGGGGCGACCCGCCGCCCTGGCCTCTGCCTGCCTCCTCGCTTGTCTTCCCGCTGCGCTTGGCAGGCGCATCGAGCATACCAAGCAAGCTCAAAATAGAGCGAGTTTCGGGCGATAGCGGCTGGCCGGCCACCGAATAGAGTGCGTCAATGACCGTGTTGCCGGTGACCAGCACGCTCACTTCATTTATCCCTTCGCGAAGCAGGTTTTCACGCGCCGTGGCTGTCGGGGCGAAGTGCAGGTCGGCCACCACATCCGCTATGCGGCGGTTGACCTCTTCGGGGAAGGGATGCCCCTTGTTGCCCGTCCTGAGGCCGGCTTCCACATGCCCCACCTTCACCCGCCGGTAGAAGGCAGCCAACGCAGCCGCCATAGCGGATGTGGTGTCTCCCTGGACCAACACCCAGTCGGGCTTCTCATCGAGAAGTAGCGGGTCCAGCCCGGCCAGCACATCAGCCGTCACCTGCGCGAGCGACTGGTCTTGCTGCATCAGGTTTAGATCGTAGTCAGGCCGTATATCGAATAGCGACAGCACCTGGTCTAGCATCTGCCGGTGCTGGGCGGTCACGCATACCCTGGTCGCTATCTGTGCCGGAAACTTGCGCAGTTCCTGGACCACGGGGGCCATCTTGATCGCCTCGGGCCGGGTGCCGAAGACGCAGAGCACTTTAATCATCCGGCACCGCTCCTCAGCAGGCGACCCTGCTTCCTCCCAGACTTTATGCTCAGGATAACCAAAATAACCCGCTAGCTGCCGCTGTCAACGCGCGCCAACCTCCCGGCTGAGTCCGGGCGGAAACGCCGTCGTAGAGCGGCGTTGCTGTTGAAGCTCGGCCGTAGCGCATTTAACAAATAGGCCACGCCTACCCCAAGCACCAGAGCGATCAGAGCAGCCTCTGCGGTATTCGTCGCCGCCTCGCGCACAACACTGCGGGAGCGTAACGTTTGCTCTGTATTGGCAGGTGCGCCAACGTCAACCACCCGGCTGATTACCTGGTTCACTCCCTGCTCGGCCAGCCGGTTACGGAGCAGGTCGTAGCTGCTCTGGTGGAGGTCCCGCGTCTTCTCTAGCTGGGCGTACTGAAACTTGGTCTTCTCGATATCGCTCTGGATCTGGTTTTGCCGCTCGATCTGCTGTCTGAGCGTCTCGGGCACGCTGGCTATCGTTTCCGGTGTGACGGCCGGCAAATCCACGCTCAGTTTACGCTCCAGGTCCTGGATTCTGGTCTGTAGATCATCGCGTACTCGCTGTACTGCTGCCAGGGTCGAGTCCACATCCCGCAACTGGCTTGCCTTCGTGAGAGGCGTCTTGCCTACATCTCCCAGGTTGACCTGCAACTGCACCTGCGCGCCCGGGTTACTGGTGATCAGCTTGTTCAGCGAAACCAGCAGCGCAACCTGATTCGCGTAAAGGGAATCGGGATCGTCCGAGCTTTGCTCGACCCGCGTGCGGAACGCCTGCAGCTCGCTTAACTGCTGCTCCACCGTGTACACATAGGTATACGATATGCCCAACTCGCGCTGCTGCGCCTGCCTCTCCTTGTCGTATAGAAGGAACTGCGTGCTCGTAAAGCTGTTGGTGGCGGAGGCCACGAAGCCTTCCGATTGCTTCAATTGCTGCTCCAGGCTATTAAGCGGGCTACGTATGACGAACTCCTCCAACGCGCGCTGATCCGCTTCCAGGTCGGCCCGCGCTTGCTCAACCGCCTCACTGACACGCGAGGAAGAAGCGGCGTAGAATTGATTCACTTTGGTGACAGCCTCCTCCGCCCATGCGTTAGCCAGCCACGTGGCGGTATCCGCTGTGGGCCACTTGGCTTTGACGGTGATCACATCGGTCTTGACGTCAACGCTGATTGCATCCATCAACTTGGCGTCCGTTTGGGTAGAGAGCGATTTGATCTTGGGGTCGGAGTCACTGTTGGCGCGTTGTCGCACTCTGTCGGCAACATCATGGGAAGAGATAAGCACCTGAACGCTGCGCGCCAGGCGGGTGGGGTCAACGGTGTTTTGCTGGAAGTTGGCATCCTGGCCGGTGAGCACCAGCCGGTCGCTTGCTTGCGACTTGAAAAGGATTACCGACTGAGCTTCGTAAGGGGTTCGCTCACCCCACATCAGCCCGTAGACGAGGGCCAGGGTGACTGCTATCAACACGAACAAGATAATTAGCAGGCTGTGGTTGACAAGCGGCTTAAGATAGCCCCTACCGCTCTGCGACGGGGTCAAAATTGGTTCCTCCTGCTGCATGAATCGCTTCGTCAGCCGAATACCGGCGAACGCTTCCTTGCATAAAAGTATACCACGTCCCCTGTGCCGTTGTCTAACGCCCAATGGTAAGGGATTTCAGTAATGACCAGGAGATGACGGACGAAGCCGGTCACTGTCCTACGTCCTGGCGCGGGCACCCCTCGATTATTGCTGCAACCGTCCGGCAGGCGCCGGGTTTGGCTATTCGTAGCCACAAATAAACAAGCCGGGTCACCCATGGGCAACCCAGCTCGCTTGAGGCTTTGCCTCGGCCTGAGCCGTTCGGTAAGGTTATTTATTCGCTTTCAATTTCTGGTCCATGTCGGGCGGCGACATCGCTGGAAGCTTCTGAGGCGCTTGAGCATTTACCAGGTCCGCCGGCAGCGCCGCCGGTGGTGCGCCAGCGGGGGCCATGCGCTCTTTCTCATGTCCCTGGCGTAGCGCGTCTATCCGCCAATTGAACTTGAAGCTGCCGGCGCCTTTGTTCAACTCGCGCACTTCGAAGCTGGTGGCTGTCTGGTTGACCACTGCCAGGCCCGCCGTGTCAGCCGAGCGCGGAGTGAGAAAGACCATGTAGTCTTCCGTCAGATTGACGGTCTGAGCGTACATGGGGTCTATCGTGATGACCGCCTTGCCATCCACCAGGTTTGCGGTTCCCTGGTCGCTGAAGATATTCTGGGTCGATTCGGTGGCGTACATCTGGCGTGCGCCCTGGTCGGTCTGAGCCGATGCGCAGCAACCACCTGTAGCAGTTATACGCCCGTTCACATAGACGTTGCCGTATGTGCCCGCGCCAGCCCCGGTAACGATAGCGTAAGAAGCGTTGTTCTGGGTATAAGCGGTCACGCCCGTGCTGCTGGTGCTCCTCAGCACGCCGCCTGGTCCTGTGTTGGACGACCCGTAGAAGCCTGAGCCGCTCCCGCTGAACCCACCCAACGCTATGCCGCCGGTCGCTGAACCGACCACGCCGCGTGCTACTCCACTGGGGGCCTCTCCATACACGCCGGCTGAATTCTGGTTGCTGCTGAAGGTCCTACCGGCTGTGCCGTAGAGGCCACTGGTGGTGTTTTCGCCATAGACGCCGCTCGCTGCCGCCGCGTATGTTTTTCCGTACACGCCGTTGAGAGTGTCGCTGAGGCCATACACACCATTTCCTGACGTGCCACCGCTGCCGACTACTCCGGTGCCCGTGGTGCTGCGGCCCCACACGCCAAAGGCGCCGCCACCCGTGTTGGCTTCGCCTACGACGCCATTGCCGCCGGTGTTATATGAGTAGCCATAGACGCCTCCGGTTGTAGAACTAACGCAGCAGCTTGTTCCCTGATAGCCTTGAATACCATTCGTGGTGCCGTGGCCTCTCGCGCCGATGCAGTCGGGGTTCGTGTTGCTGCATTCAGCCGTCAATCCCATGGTGCCGGCGTCGCTACTGGTTGCCAGGAAGTACCATACGATGCCACCGGGACCGCTGCTGATGAAGTCGGTGGTCGCGCTTCCGAAGTTGGCCGCGTCTCCTAGCAGGGGATATGACGTGGGCGTATCGCCGGATTGCTTGGCGCTCGGAGGCGCGGTGCCGTTGCCCCGGGCGGAGCCGTTGGGCGTGGCGGCGAAGGTGTGGGCGGTCAGGGCCGCAATGAGCAGTACGACAATGGGCACGACCATCCACCGAACGCGACGGTTAGCAGGTAATTGGGACATCTGTTTCTCCTTTCGAACTTGCAATGCAGCGCAACAGCATAAGCCAACTCTGCCAGGCAGAGCGCTGCAGCCCCGTCGCGTTTGGTCTAGTTCGTGTGATCCTTCGGCTATGGCGGCAAGCAGTGCTAGCGCCGCTATAAGCACAGTTGAATTGTAGCACGACTTCGCTCGGAATGATAGACCTTAGCGATATAATCGGGGGCTAACTCTGCTGAGGGCAGGGTTTTGCTGGCGCTCTTTTCGAGTTTTATGCGTTATCGCGCCCGCATGGGGGTTGCTGTTGTAGTGCGCGTAGGGCTGACGGTCGCGGTCACGGAGCCTGTGGGCATGGCGGTTGCGGGTGTAGAGGTGTCTATGGGTATTGGGCCTGTTGGTTGGGGGCTGGGCACGCCGCCAGTGGCAGTTGGCTTCGGTGTGCCGCCCGTAGCCGTTGGCAAAGGCTTGCCGGGAGTGCCCGTCGGCAGGGGTGTGCCCTTGCCCGGCGTGCCAGTGACGCTGGGTGGGACGGGTACAGGCGTCTGGCCTACCTCGGCGGCGGGGAAGAAGCGGGTCACTTCGCGTCCATAGTTGTCATACAGCACGGCCAGGTCATAAGGCTGCCCGTCCCACATCACCGATGTCCGGTACATATAGATGTCGGTGGCGGTGTTGCGCCCAGGGCCTGCGTGGACGTTCATGCTGGCATTCGGAGCCAGGGTTACGCCGTTGGGGAAGTAGAAGCGGTCAACATGGTCCCACTTGGGGCTGTCTAGCCACCATCCGTTGAACGATAGCGGCTTTTGCTCGTGGTTGGTAATGGCGGCGTAATTGCCGTTCAAGTCCGTGATTGACTTGCGGTAGGCTATGGCGTCTATGCTCACGTTTGACCTGGCGGGCAATACCGGCGCGGTGGGCGTGGCGGGTCCAGGCTGCGGCGCGGGTGGGTTGGGGTTGAGGTAGCGCCACTCGTAATAATGCTGGCCTATATTGCCCATCTGCACCTTGAACGGCGACGGCAGGTGTGGCACATAAGTCAGCACGCGGCGCTCGAAAGCCTGTATCAGCACATCGGTATATCGCCCGTCCACCTTCACATAAGACCAATACGGCTCGGAGATAGGGTAGCCGGTCTGGGCAAACCAGGGGTAGAAGAGCGGGCCGCGCACCAACTGGCCGTTTTGTATCATATCGGCCTGCTGGTTCAGGTACTCCCAGAACACATCGGGTATATTGTGGCCGGTGGCAGGCTCATAATAGGCGATACGCACGCCGTAGTCGGGGTGGTCCTGCGGCCAGGGCTGGGTAATGCCCTGCCGATCAATGGCTGTGCGCACCGTCTGGCCGGTCTGGTTGGCCCTACGCCGCTCGTTGGGCGCGTTCGGTACGTTCGACACCCCATTAAACGACTGATAAGTAGGCGCGCTGGGGTCGTCGGGGTCCGAGGCGAGGTTGATGGCGGCGGGCCTACGGTTCTCGTAGTTGCTCACTCCCGTTTGCAGCAAGCCCGATACTAGCTCGACCCCCAGCAGGCCATTGGTGACATAGAAGGGGTCGTTCTTGTCGCCGTTGGGGTTGTTTATCTCCATGCGGCCCTTGTCGAAATATTGCACCAGGTGGCCTTTGCCGTCCAGCCCCGCGAAAGGCTCAGACAAAGACTTGCCAGGCACGGGCCCCCACACCCAACCGCGCGAGGCCGCGCCTGACGCCACCGGGCCGTCGGTCCGCTCCCAGACCGACTGGAAGGCGGGGTCGGCGAACTGCGCCTGCGAAGAGGCCGCCGGGGAGAGCAGGCCCAACGTGGTCACCAAAGCTATCAGCGCCAGGCAGCCAGCCGCCAATGTCAGCCAGAACCTCCGAGAGGGCGAGGGAGCGTGGAGTTGTGAAGACTTCATAGGAGAAAGGAAAAGAGATTGCGATTCATACAGTAAACTACCACCCTCGGCCACCAGGGCCTAGACCGAGTGACTTGCTTATAGTAGCACAAGGCCCCCAGGCGCGCAAGGGAGGTGATTCGAGGGTTCCACTAGTAACCACAGCTTGACCGGAAGACCAAGGACGAAGGACGAAGATCGGAGGACGAACAAGCTGCGGTCGGCGGTCGTCCTCTAAAGTGTAATGAGCAGGTCTTGAACTTACAGACAATCGCTGCAAGGTACAATTTGCCTGACAGTTGCGGTGCAGCAACGCAGCAATCTGGCAATGGCAGTAGAATAAGCTAAATATGAACATGCTAGATGGGGTGGGTAAGGAAGAAGTGGCCCTGGTCCGTGTAGATAAGATTCGAAGCCATGGAATGACATGTCAGGCCTCTAGGCGCAGTATACCGGGAACCCCGCGTCATTCAACTCCAACTATAATCATCACCAGCACCAGCATGGCCGCAATCCAGAGGATGCTCAACCATCTGAACCTTTCTAATGCGAGATTGACCTGGTATTGCTTCTCCTTGTATATGCTGGATACCTCTATTATCTGGTTGGAGTAGTCGTACATTATGTCTCTTGGTTCCAGCATTTGCAGCCTGTTTACGTAAGCATCTTCGTCTGCTCTGCCGTCAGTGGAGTACCGCTCGAGGAGAATGAGCGGGAACAACATACCCGGGGCCGTTGTGCTAAAACCAATCCTATGGCTGCGTGCCCGATACACCTTGGTGGCCACATAGATTACATTGAACGCTAGGAGCAGGTAGAGTAGGATGACCAATATCCCAACGACCTTGAGCAGGCGTTGCCCGTCGTCGCTTGGCACCGCGGTTAGGGTACTCGACGCGAAGATGCCCAGTGCTGCCGTTAATAGTGCGACCGAGGATTGTAGGTTATTGGCTTTCTGGTCCATTGTTCTGTTCAGTTCCTGGACATTAGAGAACACTTCCTTGGCAAACGAAAGCCCGAGTTCCTCCGTCTTGGTTGAAACGTCTGAAGCAGTCCCGCTAGAGGTCTTGCTCTCAGAATTACTCATAATCACTAGCCCGTCCTAGAGCATACTCGATGGCCCGCTCCATATCCATTGCTGCGCCCTCAGCCCATGCACGCTGCCAATTCTGCTCGTCCAACCCAGCCCGAGCTTCAGACAGATTGCGATCGTAATCGGCTATCTCCGCGGCCCACATCGGCCAGGTTATGATGTGCCCGGTTGCGCTGGCTTCGGCTGCGGCGAAGAGCCGCGCGGCCCTGGCGTGCTGCTCCAACCTCCCCGCCACGCCGGCTAACCCAGCAAGACATTCCGCTACGCCGTGCCTGTTGCCAAGCTCGCGATGCAAGAGCAGACTCTCCGTAAAGAACTCCCATGCCCGACTGCAATCACCCGCGGCCAGCGCCACATGCCCGAGGTTGTGGAGCGACGCCGGAATGTCTCTCTTGATACCCATCTGTCGGTAAAGCTGCAGACTCTCCTCATAGAGTCGTTCCGCCTGCCCATAGTCGTCCTGCATACGGGCCATGTCACCCATGAAGTTCAGAGCCTGCGCCATGCCCCACCGGTCCCCGATCCCCCTGAATATCTCCAGTGATTCCTGCAGGTTTGAGCGCGCGAGGTCATGTTGCCTCTGGCTGTTGAGCACAATGCTGAATCGCAACAGTGCATTAGCCCGGCCCCACTCGTCATTCCCCAGCTTGCTGAAAAGCGAGACACTTTCCTCTGCCGTCGCGCGGGCGGCCACTGCTTCACCCTGCATATGCTGCGATACCGCCAGCAGCGCAAGAGCCCACGCTAGGCTCTGCTCGTCGCCTATCTGTCGCGATATCCTGGCGCTTTCTTCCGAGTTGGCAGCCATGCAAGATAAGTCGCCGAGATTGCGGCATAGCACGGCCAGCCCATACAGCGCCTTGGCGTACTCTTTGGTCTGATTCCCCTTTGCCGCAGACAGGCGGCACACTTCCTCTAGCCAGTTGCGTCCCTCTGTGAGGTAACCGTGTACCCACCAAAAATGCGATAGAGACACCGCAAACCCGAGGGCTGTCTGCACTTCCTCGTGCTGGAGCGACCAGCCGAGTGCCGCGCACAAGTTGTCATGTTCCAATTCCAGCCGGTCCAGCCACTCCAGTTGCCGGGATCGGTATAGCTGGGGTGCCGCCTCTTGAGCGAGTGCAAGGAAGAACTCCGCATGGCTTCGCGAGACGGTCACGACCTCCACACTATCAGCCAGTCGCTCCAACGCATACTCGCGGATCGTCTCCAGCATGGAGAAACGCGACTCACCGTCCTCCTGTTCTTCCTGTCGAAGTAGGCTTTTGTCGAGCAGCGACTCCAACCCGTTGAGCACGTCCACTTGCTCCCCACCTGAGCAGACTGCCTCCGCGGCCTCGAGCGTATACCCTCCCACAGCCACGGAGAGTCTTCGGAAGAGCATTTGCTCTTCTTCGCTGAGCAGGTTGTAGCTCCAGTCTATGGCCCCACGCAAGGTCTGCTGGCGTGCGGGCAGGTCGCGTTCACCGCCTACTAACAGACTCAGGCGGTGCTTCAAGCGCACCAACATGGCCTTGGGAGGCAGCAGCTTTATGCGAGCAGCGGCCAGTTCGATGGCCAGCGGAAGCCCGTCCAGCCGGGCGCATATCTCGGCCACGACTGGCGCATTTTCATTGTTGATTTCGAAGTCCGGCTTGACAGCGACCGCGCGCTCCATAAACAACCGCACCGCCTCGTACTGCGTTATCCCCTCAGGGGTGGGTAGTTGGCCTGGCTTTGGCAGGGACAGAGCGGGAACCGGAAACTCGCGCTCTCCTCGAACGTGCAGCCTGGATCGACTGGTGATGAGCACTTTCAGGTCTGGGGCTGCGGCCACGAGTCTGCTCACCACCGACCCGGCGTCCAAGACCTGCTCAAAGTTGTCTAGCACGAGCAGCAGTTGCTTGTCGCGCAGATAGTCTTCGAGAATTTCGAGAAGCGGACGCCCTCCACCCTCGGGTACCTGGAAGGTGCGGGCTATCGTGAACGCCACCAGGCCGGCGTCGTTCACTGGATCGAGAGGTACAAAGAAAACTCCATCCGCGAAATGCTCTAGGAGGTCTGCGGCTACCTGTAGCGACACACGGGTCTTGCCTATACCGGCGGGGCCAGTGAGGGTTAGTATACCCACATCTCCCCGCATGATCACGTTACTGATACTGTCGAGCAATTTCGCGCGCCCGACGAGGGCACCCCTCAGCAAGGGTAGGTTATTGGGGCGCACATCGATCGTTTTGAGAGGCGGGAAATCGGCGGGAAGGCCGGGAGCCACCAGTTGAAATATACGCTCGGGACGCTGTAGGTCTTTGAGGCGATGCTCGCCCATATCTCTCAGGGTGACCCCGGATGGCAGATTATCGCGTACCAGTTGCTCGGTTGGGAGTGATAGGAGCGTTTGGCCGCCGTTGGCGACGGCGAGGAGGCGGGCCATGCGGTTGAGAGATGGGCCTACGTAATCGCCATCTCTCGCCTCGATGGCCCCCGTGTGCAGGGCTATGCGCACACGGAGTGGAGCAATCTCCTGAGCCCAGGGCTCGGTCTCCAGGGCGCTCTGCGCCTGGACAGCGGCAAGGAGGGCAGGGAGAGCGGTATCGAAGGCGGCCCGGAAGGCATCTCCCTCTGTGCGGAAGACAAACCCTCCGTTCGCTTCGATTGCCCCGCGCAGGATGGCATCGTGCCGCTCGACCGCACTCTTCATCTGTGCAGGGTGGTGCTCCCAGCGTTTGGTGCTACCCTCTATATCGGTAAAGAGGAAGGTAATCGTGCCGCTGGAGTTGGCTCCGCTGGGCAAGATAGACATGAAGAACCCCCCTTCAAGTGAGGTGGTAAGCCAAAGACGACCCTCACATTAGATTCTGACGCATTTGCATCGGCAATACTATAGAAGGCAAGTATAACACAGGCGCAGAACAGTATATCATCCAGTAGAGAGGGGGAGGTTGGGAGAGGGAGTGGAGGAAGTGATCGAAGGCAAGCAGCATGTCAGGGGCTAAGTAACAGCTAATTGACTATCATAATCAGTTCGGATACCCGCTTGAGTGACAACTCCGCAACGGCTAAAGCCG
>JBBSGN010000041.1:0-10700 GCA_038254085.1 Chloroflexia bacterium
AATGCCCATCGGCGGAGCAACGGCAGACAACACGGGACAACACCCTCGTGAGAGGCTGATGGCCCTTGCTCTGTCCGCTATGGAGGGCTTTCGGAGCCTGTCGTTGGCTGCTGATGGCGGCTCTGCGGAGGACGTGGGCGGGGCATCGTGCTGGTACTCCTCGTCGTTTGTGCCGGTCTACAACGGCGCGGGCCTCTTCTCCGAGCAGCTTTTCAACCGCCGCACCTTGAGCGCCATCGAGCGCTATTTCGCGCGACACGAGCGGCCCTATTGCCTGCTGACGATGGACGGCCTTGTGCCTGACGCGGACAGCCGCCTGAGCGGGCTCGGCTATACCGAGTATGCCGTCATGCCCGCCATGTGGCTCAGTGGCCCACCACGCAACTTAGGTCTGGAGGTTGGGCAAGACGATAGCTTAACCATAACGCGCGTGCAAACGCCCAACGACATCAGGGCCTTTCGCTCGGTCCTCACGCGGGTCTTTTTCATTTCGCCCGCCGAGGTCGAGCTGGTGCTTGGTGAAGGCACGCTGCGGGTTCCTCACGTGCGCCACTATCTATGCCGTATTGGCGAGGTGGCTGCCGGCACGATTAGTTTGGTGCTGTCAGGGAGCGTTCCTGGCATTTGGAACGTGGGAACCCTCCCCGAATACCGGCGGCGTGGTGTGGGCAGTAACATGATGCTCCATGTCCTGAACGAAGCACTGAGTCTTGGTTACGGCGAAAATATGCTCCTCTCCTCGCCGGATGGGATGGCCCTGTACGCGCGCCTCGGTTACATAACCGCGGGCACCGCCCATATATACGTGCCGTCGCGCCATTCGTCCGGTTAAGAATGCGCGCACTTTCTAGGACGACTAAAGTAGCAAAAATGACCACACCGTTCATGGGTGACGTGGTCATTTTTGGTATATCCTCTGGGATTTAGGTATCCTGGTATAGCGCCACTTCTGCTGGCGGGTCACCAGCATTTCGATGTTCTCCCACAGGTCCGTCCCCATCTCCGAGCGGGCCGAGGGCAGCCACTCTTTCACCTTGTCCCAGGTGATGTCGAGGCTCTCCATAGCGTCGAAAAGAAGGTCTTCGCTCAACAGATTGTGGTCCACCATCGCCCCAAGCATCTCCCAGTAGCCCAGCACCGTGTTGAGCATACGCCATTCCCTGCTGCCTATCGGGTATCTGGCCTTTAGCTCTTCCCACTGAGCAGGCTGGAACTGCGTGTTGAACCAGGTCTCGGCCTCCTGCATAAACGGGTTCATCCGCAGGTCGAACAACTGGACCATCAGCTTGGCGTCTTCATGCGTGGGTATGCCCATGCTCGTTCCTCTCCTATGCGGCGCTTGCCGTGCTTGCCTATCACTTGTCTGGCGCATTATAACAGATGGGACGAGGGACGACCGACGACGAGTGACTATCAGCTTTTCCTGCCTTCTGCCCACCCCGCTTCGCTCATGCCTTCTATACATCCCGTTCTGTACCCACCTCCGTATGCTATAATAATAGGCACGTGACTGACTCCTCAGCGATGAACTTTACCGTTACCCAGGAACCGCCCCAGGCCCCCGCAACCATAGAGCAGGGCGTCGAAGTGACGCCGCCCGAAACTCGGGCGACCAGCCCGTTAGAGGACTCCTGGCTGTCGTTGGCGGGCATAGTGGCGCTTGGGGGTATATCGGGCGTCGCCTACGACCTGGGCTTCGTGCGCCCCTACCTGCTTGAAGCGTACTTTCGCAAACCGCTGCTCGACCTCGCCAAGATAAACGGGCATACGGCCCCAGCCGCCAACGCCTGGGCTATCACCTGGATAGTGCTGTTCGCCTGCTACTACCTGGCGTTCCGGCTCTGCCCACCTTCGGCCAACATCTCGCGCGGTTTCAGGCGCGTCGCCCTCTTTCTTATCTGCGGGTGGGCCGCCTTCTTCAGCATCAACCTGCTCTTCATGTACCCCGTGGGGGCTGCCGACCTGTTTGACCAGATATTCCGGGCGCGGCTTCTCTCTCATTATCAACTCAACCCCTTCACCACCCTGCCCAGCAACATAGCAGGCGACCCCTTCCAGGCTTACGTGGCCTGGCGTGGCGACCCCTCGCCCTATGGCCCGGTGTGGGAGTTGCTGGCGGGCGGCACAAGCTGGCTGGCGGGCGACAGCCTCTGGCGCAATCTGGTGCTGTTCAAGCTGCTGGTGATGGTCGCTTACGGGATCAGCGTGGCCCTCACCTACGGGATATTGCGTGTTACCAAGCCCGATTGGGCGCTACGGGGAACCCTGTTCTTCGCCTGGAACCCGCTAGTGCTGTTCGAGGTGGCGGGCAACGGCCACAACGACGCTGTAGTAGCCATGTTCTTGCTGGCGGCGTTGTACCTCTTCGTGCTGGACATGCGCTGGACGGTGCTGCCCGCACTCATGGCCGGGGCGCTAACCAAGTTTGTGCCAGTACTGCTGGTGCCGATGGCCGCCGCCGCTATCTGGCGTGACCGCACGCCAGCCCAAAGGGTCACAACGGACGCCGAAGAAGAGCCTGGACAATCGCGCTTCGACGCATTCTCGGCGCTGGCTGTCGGGGGTGTGCTGGCGGCAGGGCTGGCGCTGGTGTTGTACGCGCCCTTTTGGAACGGGCCGGGAAGCATTGGCGCGCTCGGCAGGCAGACTCTGTTCACCGCGTCGTTGCCCAAAGTGGCGCTCGACATGCTGGTCTACCAGGGGGGTATGAGCGCACCCGACCAGGTAGCTCTTGCCCAATCTATCGTACGCGACGTTGCCCTGGCCATAGTGGCACTGGTCACCATATACCTGGCGCTACGCATCTTCCTGATGCGCGACGCGCACACACCTGCCGAGCGGCAAGAGCTGGCCACCGGCACCCTCAGCGCCTTTTATGAGGTGATTTTCTTCTACCTGGCCTTTGGCGCACTCTGGTTCCAGCCCTGGTATCTGATCTGGCTGGTGGCCCTCACCGCACCAGTGGCTAGCTTCACCAACGCCAACCGCACCATCCTCTTTTGCATCGGCGGCATCGCCAACTACTTCGTATGGGACTTCGTCTGGCTCTGGAACCGCACCGAAATCCGCAATACCCAGGTCACCTCGGCCATCGTGGTATATACCTTGCCTATATTCTATTCGCTGTACGTATGGCTCAAGCCGAGAATTACGAAGCCAGAATTACGAATTATGAATTAATCATCGCCTCATAATTCATAAAGAGGAGTATTGTTGCTGAAAGCACTGATTATTTTACCTACGTACAATGAGATCGCCAACCTTCGGCCATTGGTAAAGGAGATATTGGCGAGGGGGCCTTACGACATCCTGGTGGTGGACGACAACTCGCCGGACGGCACGGGGCAACTGGCCGATCAGTTGGCCGAAAAGCATAAGAACCGAGTGTTTGTGCTACATCGTGCCATCAAAGAGGGCCTGGGACGCGCCTACGATGCAGGCTTCAGGTGGGGGCTGGCGAGAGGCTACGATGTGCTGTTCGAGATGGACGCCGACTTCTCGCACAACCCGGCGCACTTGTCGCAGTTCATACGCGAGATCGAGAGAGGAGCCGACTTGGTGCTAGGCTCGCGTAATATACGGGGCGGCGGCACCCGCAACTGGTCGCTGCTGCGCCAGGTAATCAGCAAGGGCGGCTCTGTCTACGCTCAGGTCATCCTCATCTCGCCCTACCGCGACCTCACCAGCGGCTTCAAGGCCTTCCGCCGGGAAGTGCTGGAGACCCTGGATCTCGACAAGATAGGCTCCAACGGCTACTCGTTTCAGATAGAGGTCACGCACCGCGCCCACCAGATGGGCTTCAAGATCGTAGAGACCCCTATTATCTTCCACGACCGGAAAGTAGGCACGAGCAAAATGAACAGCAAGATCGTGCTGGAAGCCATGGCCATCGTCTGGAAGATCCGCCTCAGCAAGCCCGCCAGCCGCAAACGAGTGACCAGAAATTAGTAAAAGCTGTCTCATAAACGGAGAGTGAGTTGAACAGTAGATAAGCTGCACAATAAAGGGAAATGGGTTAGACTGCACAGATGCGCATACGATATTCACAGCTAAATCTCCACCCTAACGTCCTGCACTCTCTGACAGGACTGCGGCCAGCGGAGTTCGAGGCTCTTATTCGAGATGTCCGTCCGTTGTTGCGGGCCGCGCAGCACAAGCGGCTGACTGACAACAGACCCGACCGCCTCAGAGCGGTAGGTGGTGGACACCCCTTTGCCTTGCCCTTTGAGGAGCAGATACTGCTCACGGTGATGTGGTTGCGCCTGTACCCTACTCATGAGGTGCTGGCCTTCCTGTTCGGAATGGACCCCACCACGGTATCCCGCTTGCTGCGTCGCATCCTGCCGGTGCTCGCCCAAGCTGGTAAAGACACTATGCGTATGCCTGACCCAGGCCGTAAGCACCGCCGTCATTTCGACCAACTTCTTTCGGATCTGCCCGATCTTGCAGTGGTGATTGACAGCTTCGAGCAGCGAGTGCAGCGTCCTCAAGGCCCAGAGCCTACGAATAGGAAGAGCAGAGAGGAAGCGGATCGGTGGTACTCGGGCAAGAAGAAGACGCACACTATCAAGAGCCAGGTAGGAGTGGACCTGCACAGCGGGTACATTTGTGATGTGTCGGACAGCGTGAGGGGTCCCACCGCAGACATCACCTTGCTCAAGCAGTCCAAGGTGATGGAGCGCCTTCCGCAAGGAGTAGGTGGGGAGGGAGATTTGGCCTATGTATATGTGGGCATAGGAGAGTTGCACCCGCAAGGTAGCAAGTATGGCAACAGGCAACACACCCAGACGTAAGCCCACAGGAGCGGACAAGCACCGCCCACGTGGGCAGGACAAGCCACGCCCACCTGAAGACATCGCCTACAACAAAGCGTTTGCTGGGCGGCGCATTGTGGTGGAGAGCACCCTCTGCCGCATGCGCTCTTACCAGGCGATCACCCAAACAGACCGTAATCACCGCAAGATGCATACGGAGCGGGTGCGGGCTGTAGCTGGATTGGTGAACCGCAAGATGCAATCTCGTCTACCTTATCTCTTCATCTGAGCAAACAGGCAAACTCCCAAAACTGGGAGAACCTGCCTTGCTCTACTATTGTGCAGCTTATCTAGTAGTCAGCAGCCGGTAGTCAGTAGTCGGTTATCCGTTTATTACCGGCTACTGGCTACCGACAACCGGCTACTTTTCACTTTCCCCGTCTCCTTCAGTATCTCCCTGGCGTTTTCCAGCGAGGCGCGGGAGACGGGGGTGCCACCGATCATGGCGGCTATTTCTTGTTCCTGTTCCGAGGCGGCCAGTTCTTCGACCTGCGTGCGGGTCCGCTCGCCGGCCACCTGCTTGCTAATCTTAAAGTGGTTGTCCGCGAAGGCCGCTATCTGGGGCAGGTGCGTGATGCACAACACCTGGTGGCTGCCGGTCAGCGCCCATAGCTTCTCGCCCACCACGCCGCCGCTGCGCCCTCCCACGCCCACGTCCACCTCGTCAAACACCAAGGTGGGAGTCAGATCAGCCTCCGACAAAATAGACTTGAGCGCCAGCATCAGGCGCGAGGTCTCGCCGCCCGAGGCTATCTTCGCCAGTGGCTTGAGCGGCTCGCCAGGGTTGAGCGAAATAAGAAACTCTACTTTGTCCACGCCCTTATCCGAGTAGGCCCACAGCCCCTCTCGCCCTGGCAACGGTACGCCGTCCTGGTTTGGCGCTTGCGTCACTTCTACCTTGAACCGCCCCGAACCCATGAGAAGGTCTTTCATCGCTTCCTCAACCGCCGCGCCTAATCTTTCTGCTGCTTCCTGGCGGACAGCAGACATCGCCGCCGAAACCTCACCTATCTCCTGGGCAAGCCGCTCGCTCTCTTCCTGTAAGGCCGCCACTCGCTCTTCGCTGTGCGTGATGGCGTCTAACTCTTGCGCGGCCCGTTCCCCGAACGCTGTCACGTCCCCCAGTGACGGCCCGTACTTGCGCTTCAATTCGTGGAGCAGCGAAATCCTCTCCTCGATCTCCTCCAGCCGTCCAGGGTCGTGCTCGACGCTCTCCCTGTATACGCGCATCGTCCGCCCCAACTCTTCAACCCCATCATAAAGCGCGTCCAACTCCGCCTGGTGCGCCTCCATAGACGAATCGAGCCGCGCCAACTCAGCCAGCATGGCCGACGCATCCCCAAGCGCATCGCGCACCGAAATAGACGACGCTTGCTCGCCTCCACGACCACCATGCGCCGAGTACCCAGCCTCCTCACCGGCCTCGATCAACAGCGCATAGATCGAGTCGCACAACGACGACAGCTTCTCAGAATTAGAGAGGCGGGACCGCTCGTTAGCCAGCTCCTCGTCCTCACCCGGCTGCACGCCTGCCTTCTCTATCTCCTCCACCTGGAAGGTGAGCAGGTCGGCGCGGCGGGCAAGCTCACGCTCATCGCGTTGCAACTCCCGCAACTCCTTCTGCACCCCGCGCAGCCGCGACACCAGCGCGGCCACCGTGCGCCGTTCCTCGGCCAGCCCCGCGTACTCGTCCAGCAGGTCAATGTGGGTGGCCGGGCGCAACAGCGATACGTGCTCGCTCTGTCCATGCACGTCAACCAGCAATTCGCCTATTTGCTGCAACGCTGGCAGGTTGACCATCCGCCCGTTCACCCGCGCCACCGTGCGCCCCGAAGCGTTTATCTCTCTCGAAATAATGATCGAGTCATCGGTCCCGTCCTCGTTGTCCCACAGGCCGCTCTCTACCAGCATACTCCGCAAGGCCTCTAGCGGACCTTCCTGCATCGTAGACAGGTCGAATTGCCCCTCGACGCGCGCCGACTGCGCGCCGTGCCGCACAAACTCAGGCCCAATCTTCGAGCCGAGCAGCGCCCCCAGAGCGTCTATAATGATAGACTTGCCCGCTCCCGTCTCGCCCGTCAGCGCGTTGAACCCCACTCCCAGGCGCACGTACAGGCTATCTATGATAGCAAAATTGGAGATGTTAAGTTCGGCAAGCATAATTCGGTATGTAAGGCAAGCAGGTTTGTAGTAATCTTACCATATTGTATGGGGATTATAAAGCACGCACACCGTGGGTAATCTTGGCTCTCTTCGCGTCTTGGCGGTTCGCAATCCCTTTTCCTCACAAGAAGAAAGGGCTGGCAACCACTGCCAACCCTTTCCTTACTATTCATCTAGCCCCTAGCCACTCGTCTAGTAATCCATCCCACCCATGCCCATGCCACCGCCGCCGGGCATTGCAGGCTCCTTCTCAGGGATGTCCGTGATCAGGGCCTCGGTCGTCAGGATCATCGAAGCGATAGACGAAGCGTTCTCGAGCGCCGAGCGGACTACCTTCGCGGGGTCGGTAATACCCTGCGCCAGCATGTCCACATACTGGTTGCCCAGCACCTCGTAGCCGATATTCGTGTCGTTCTTCTCCTTCTGGATGCGGCGCACATTCTGCACCACCACCGAGCCGTCCTCACCTGCGTTGATCGCCAACTGGCGCAGAGGCTCTTCCAGAGCGCGGCGCACGATCTGCACGCCCGTCGTCACGTCGCCCTTGCCAGCCTCCACGCCATCAAGCGCGGGGGTCGTGTTCAGCAAGGCCACGCCGCCGCCCGGCACGATGCCCTCTTCAATCGAAGCTCGGGCCGCCGACAGCGCGTCCTCTACACGGTGCTTCTTCTCTTTCAACTCGGTCTCGGTGGCCGCGCCGACCTTGATGACCGCCACGCCGCCCGCCATCTTGGCAAGCCGCTCCTGTAGCTTCTCGCGGTCATAGTCCGACGTGGTGCTGTCAATCAGCGCCTTGATCTGGTCAATGCGCGCCTTGATAGCCGCCTCGTCGCCCCGACCCTCAATGATCGTGGTGCTGTCCTTGTCCGAGCGCACGCGCCGCGCCTGGCCCAGATCGGCCAATGTCGTGCTGTCCAACTTGCGGCCAACCTCCTCCGAGATCACCTGTCCGCCGGTCAGGATGGCGATGTCGCGCAGCATCTCCTTGCGGCGGTCGCCAAAACCGGGGGCCTTGACCGCCAGCACGTTGATCGTGCCGCGCAGCCGGTTCACCACCAGCGTCGCCAACGCCTCGCCGTCCACATCCTCGGCGACGATCACGAAGTCCTTGCGGCCCGTCTGGATCATCTTCTCAAGCACCGGCAATATATCCTGCACCGCCGAAATCTTCTTGTCGGTGATCAGAATGTAAGGCTCGTCAATCTCAGCGATCATCCGCTCGGCGTTGGTCACGAAGTATTGCGAGAGATAGCCCCGGTCGAATTCCATGCCCTCCACGAACTCGGTCTCAAACTTGAGGCCACGGCTCTCCTCGACGGTGATCACGCCGTCTTTGCCTACCTTCTCCATCACATCAGCGATCAGGTTGCCGATCTCAGGGTCAGCCGCCGATATAGTGGCGATGTTGGCGATGTCCTCGCGTCCCTGGATCGGTTTCGCTATGCTCTTGATGTTATCTACGGCGGTGCGGGTCGCCTGCTCGATGCCCTTCTTCAGGAGCATCGGGTTGGCTCCGGCTGCCAGGTTCTTCAAGCCCTCATGCACCATCGCCTGGGCAAGTACGGTCGCGGTGGTAGTGCCGTCGCCGGCCACGTCGTTGGTCTTGGTGGCTGCTTCCTTGAGCATTTGGGCGCCCATGTTCTCGAATGGGTCCTTCAGCTCGATCTCCTTCGCCACTGTCACACCGTCGTGGGTCACTGTGGGTGCGCCGAACTTGCGGTCCAGGGCCACGTTGCGCCCCTTCGGACCCATAGTGGTCTTCACCGCATTGGCGACCACGTCAATACCAGCCCGTATAGAGTGGCGGGCTGCATCGTTAAACTCAATCTGTTTAGCCATTGGTTATCTAGTCCTCCCTTAATCTTGTTTATTAATTCGATACTTAAACTCGTAAAACGTAAAACGTAATGCGTAACTCCTTACGTTTTACGTTTTACTCGCTGATTACAGCGAGAATATCGCTCTCGCGCAGGATCAGATAGTCCTCTGACCCTTGCTTGATTTCCGTGCCTGCGTACTTGGAGTAGAGGATCTTGTCGCCCTCTTTGAGGTCAATAGGAGTGCGCGTGCCGTTGTCCTGGAGCTTGCCCGGACCGACCGCCACTACCACAGCCTCCTGGGGCTTCTCCTGCACCGTATCGGGCAGGTAAATGCCGCTCTTGGTCTGCTCCTCGCGCTCCACGGCCTTGACCACCACGCGGTCGCCGAGGGGGCGAATGTTGGTCTTTGCCTTGGTTGCTGTTCCAGCCATTACTATTGTTCCTCCTGCTGTTTTTGATTTGTTTATCTATCGGCCCGCTTGCCCTCTGTCTCTTCGATTAGCAAACGCCGGTCTCGACTGCTAATTATACATCAAATTCGGTACAGTTGACAAGTGCCTTTTAGCGGTTCGGTCCCGCCGACAATCAAGGGTTGTTCGAGCCGGGGCGAAGGACGAATATAAAATCCGATTCCGCTCCACCTTCGTTATAGAATAGCCCCGAATAGCAGGCGCTTTTTCGGCGAGTTTGTGGAACAAACTCGACCAGCAATCAGCTAAAGTGTTACCTGCCCGTAGGGAGTATTAGGAAGTAATACTTAGGAGGTATTGCAATATGTAAAGTTGGGTGATATAATACTTTTAGCGTGGTCACTCAGTAAGACTATCGCCTGCTATCCAAAATTGTCGCAAGCCGAAGTTGTCTCAAGCAATTCGGGTAGCCCGCTAGTTTACAACTAAATAAGATTTGTGGACTATGGATAGGCAGCCCTTACTTTATCTCTCAATACCTCTACAACTTTATACTCTCGTCTTCCTTCTCTTACCCCCTCTTACCTGCCCCCATAGACCTGTCTAAATCCGGTAGCCTCAGCTTACTGGCATCTTTGTTGTACAAAGCTCCAGTTTCGGTCAGCAGAGCCTAAGCACACCGTTACACCACGCTGTGTTGGTTCAGATACCGCACCCTTTGTGTGAGTGTCTTTATATGGGCGCACCTGTGCCCTTGACAGGATTATTTGAGCATCGTAGGAGTATAAGAGCATGAACAGACCATCTAGATTCAGCCTCGCCAGTCGCCAATACAAGCTGCTCAGTTTCCTCGTTGTTTTGGCGCTCATCTCTACCACAGGTTCGACCGGCCTGCTAGAGGCGAGCGCGCAAAACCCCGGAAACGCAACTTATGCAGCCGCAACCAGCCACGACTTGAGCGGGGGATCAGTAGCAACAGACAAGGATCGTGGCGAGAAAGGCGATCCGTCTACAAGCACTATCGCCGGAAAGCCGATAGGACCGGGTTTGCCGAAGGTCGCCACGCCTGAAAGCGTGGCAAAAGGGCCTCTAGGGGGCAGGTCCAGCTTTATGCCCCTCACGTGCGGCGATGGCACCAGTAAAACTGGAGATCCCGGTACGGGTTACCACACTGGGCGAATTACATTTTGTCCCAGCTTTAGCGGTAGCGTAGAGCTATGTGACTACTTCTCAGGTGTGCGTGGTGGGTGTCCCGGTGAAGCAATTGATAACACCGGGTTGACCATTGTCTTCACCTGCGTATCCGGATGTACAGGCAGCTATACACTGAACTACCCCAACTGCGTGACTATTACGGGACTTACGTCGGGCACCCAGGTGGTGCTTAGTTATAACGTCACCAGTGGGATACCGCCCAACCCCAACGGTAATCACGGTGTCAAGAACTACGTACAGTTCAACCACGACGGCTCGGAAGTAGGCCATGCCTGCGG
>JBBSGN010000042.1:0-10374 GCA_038254085.1 Chloroflexia bacterium
CTTCAGCACGCTTGAGTTCAGGGTGTGCGACATGCCCACCTCTGCGGCGGATAGCGTCATGCTGGTAGCTCTCTTCCAGGCGATTGTCGCCAAGCTGCACAAGTTGCGCCAGAACAACATCGGCTTCCGGCTGTACGACCGCGCCCTGATCATGGAGAACAAGTGGCGCGCCGCTCGCTATGGCGTGGACGGCATGCTGATAGATTTCGGCAAGCAGACCGAAGTGCCGATGCGTAAACTGGCCATCGAGCTATTGGAGTTCGTGGACGACGTGGTGGACGAATTGGGCAGCCGCGAGGCCCTGAGCCATGTCTACAAGATCGTCGAGAACGGCACCGGCGCGGACCACCAACTAGAGGTCTATCGCAGGACAGGCGACCTCAAGGCCGTAGTGGACTACCTTATCACTGAGACAATGAGCGGGATACCCCTGCCCGGCGTAGTGTCGCAATAGCGGCGGTGATGCTTGGACATCTGGCACGGACCCACTGTCCCTTGTCATTCCGAGCGTAGCGAGGAATCACTATCCTGAGTAGGATGTTTGGGGTAGACGAGAAGCGCTAGCCGAGTAATTGCTAGGGATAGTGATTCCGAACGCAGTGAGGAATGACAAAGGACAGTGGGTCGGCTTATCGTGAACACTCGGCGTTTGGAGTTACCTTTTGTGCGATCAGCGATAGTGTCAGGGCGGCAGGGCCGCCTTTTTGTTTGGGCCTTAACAGCGAGAACCGACTAACGAGAACTCGCTAAACGTCAACTCTACCCACTACCAAACGGATGATATGTTCGAGTTCAATCTAACCCTGCTCGAAATCGTGGCGCGCACCTTCATAGTTTACTTGGTGGTGGTGCTGGGGCTGCGGCTGTTTGGCAAGCGCGAGTTGGGCCAGATGACCCCGTTCGACCTGGTGCTGATACTGACTTTGAGCAACGCTGTCCAAAACGCAATGACCGGGCCGGATACTTCGTTGACGGGAGGTATAGTTTCTGCGGGGACGTTGCTGGTGGCGAACTGGTTGTTCAACAGGTTGCGGGTGGGCATACCCTGGTTCAACAAGTGGTTCATCGGTGGCCCTGTGCTGCTGGTACACAACGGCCAGGTGCTGGCGGACCGTCTAAAGCGCTCAGGCTACGACACGGACGACCTCTTGCAGGCTGCGCGAGAGCATGGTGTGCAAGACCTGAGCGGTATAGGACAGGCCGTTTTAGAAGTGGACGGCACTATCAGCATCATTCCGGGTGAGAAGGAGGCGGCGAGCCAGCATCACCGACGACGCTTCAGGAAGCGGTAGAGAACGCAATAAGCCATACGCAATAAACACAAAGGGAGGAACAAAGATGAAATCACCAGTAACGGTTGCAGTGACAGGAGGGGCGGGACAGGTGGCCTACAGCCTCCTTTTCAGGCTGACTAGCGGCGAGGTCTTTGGTGACGACCAGCCGGTCAGCTTGATTATCAAAGAGGTGCCTGAGTTCGTTGGCACCCTTGAAGGCGTGAAGATGGAGTTGGAGGACTGCGCCTTCCCGCTCCTGCGCGATATTATCCTCACGGACAAGGACGACGAGGCGTTTCGGGGGGCTAATTGGGCGCTGCTGGTGGGGGCGACCCCGCGCCAGCCGGGTATGGAGCGCAAGGACCTGCTCACGGTTAACGCAGCCAGCTTCCGCGACCAGGGCGAGGCTATCAATAGCACCGCCGCCGCCGACATACGAGTGCTGGTGGTGGGCAATCCGTGCAACACCAACTGCCTGATCGCCATGAGCCACGCGCCCGATGTGCCCCGCGACAGGTGGGCAGCCCTCACCCTCCTGGACCAGAACCGCGCAATGGCCCAGCTTGCCATCAAGTCGGGCCGGCCTGTCTCGGAAGTGACCAACATGACCATCTGGGGCAATCACAGCGCCACCCAGTACCCCGACTTCGAGAACGCCCGCATCGGCGGCAAACCCGCCACCGAGGTCATCAAGGACCGCGATTGGCTGGAGAACCAGTTCGTGGAGATCATCCAGAAGCGCGGGGCGGCCATCCTTGCGGCTCGCGGCAAATCAAGCGCCGCCTCGGCTGCCAACGCGATCATTGACCATGTGCGAAGCGCCACTACCAAGACCGAAGGCGACGATTGGTTCAGCGCGGCCATCCTCTCCGATGGCAATCCCTATGGCATTCCGGACGGCCTGATCTTCTCTTTCCCTTGCCGCTCGGACGGCAAAGGCAACTACAACATAGTGGACGGCCTGAAGCTGTCCGACTACGCCAGGGGCAAGCTCGACATCACCACCCAGGAGCTAATCGCCGAGCGCAACGACGTAAGCGAGTTGCTGTAGGAGGCTGGCCGACGACCGATGACCGCAGAAGACAGAGAAGATAATAGCTGATAGAACCAATCCGTCGGTCGTCGGTCGTCCAAGCATTTCACATTTATCCAGAATCACGGTACAATAAGAGCAGTATGTCTAAAACAGGAGTAGGAGAATGAAGATAGGTGTTCCTAAAGAGATTATGCCGGGCGAAAACCGGGTGGGCCTCGTGCCTGAAACGGCGGCGCAGCTTATAAAGAGTGGCAATCAGGCGCTGGTTGAGAGCGGGGCGGGCGCTAATGCGTCCTTCTTAGACACGGCCTATGAGAAGGCGGGCGCGACCATAGTGCCCGACGCGGCGGCGCTGTTCGCCCAGAGCGACATCGTTTGCAAGGTGCAGCGGCCAATCGTCAACCAGGCGCTCGACAAGAACGAGATCGCCCTCATGCGGCCCGGCTCGATGTTGATTACCTTTTTCCAGCCCCTGGTCAATCACGACATAGTGCGGATGCTGCTGGAGGCGGGCATAACCAGTTTCAGTATGGACGCTATCCCGCGCACCACCCGCGCGCAGAGCATGGACGCGCTCTCCTCGATGAGCACGGTGGCGGGCTACAAATCGGTCATACTGGCCGCCGACTCGTTCGGCAAGTTCTTCCCTTTGCTGACCACCGCCGCAGGCACCGTGCGCCCGGCTAAGGTGTTCGTGCTGGGGGCGGGCGTGGCGGGCCTGTTTGCCATCTCTACCGCACGGCGTTTGGGCGCGGTAGTCGAGGCATTTGACGTGCGCCCGGTGGTCAAGGAGCAGGTGGAGAGCCTGGGGGCCAAGTTCGTCGAGATGGAGCTCGTCGAGGAGACGCAGACCGCCGGTGGCTACGCCAAAGAGCTATCCGAGGAGTCGCACCGCCGCGAGATGGAGCTACTGCACAAGCACGTAAAGGACTCGGACATCGTGATCACTACCGCCCTCATCCCCGGCAGGCCCGCGCCCGTGCTGGTCACGGAAGAGATGGTAAAGGACATGACGCCCGGCTCCATCATCGTGGACCTGGCGGCGGAGAATGGCGGCAATTGCACCCTGACTGAGCCGGGTTGCGACTATCTGCGCTACGATGTGCGTATCATGGGGCCGCTCAACTTGCCGAGCGCCATGCCTATCCACGCGAGCCAGCTATATTCCAAGAACGTGGCTAACCTGCTCGGCCTTCTTCTGAAAGATGGACAGCTTAATCTCAACTTCGACGACGAGATAGTGCGCGGCACCTGCATCACCCACGACGGCAATATTATCAACGCGGCGGTGAAGGCAGCCGTGCAGCCCGAATTAGAAAGGACACCTGCATAATGGACCCGGTTATCGTGAGCATAACGGTCTTCGTATTGGCCGTGTTTCTGGGCTTTGAGGTCATATCCAAGGTTCCTACTACCCTGCACACACCGCTCATGTCGGGCACGAACGCCATACACGGCATCGTGCTGGTCGGCGCGATGGTGGTGGCAGGGGCATACGACACCACCCTGGCGACAATCCTCGGCGTTATCGCTGTAATATTCGCGGCAGGCAACGTGGTGGGCGGCTTCGTTGTCACAGACCGTATGCTGCAAATGTTCCGCAAGAGACCTCAGCCTGGAGGTAAGAAGTAAGCAATATGGGCTTCCTGAATATTGACCGTATATACATCGAGCTGGCGTATCTTATAGCGGCGGTCTGCTTCCTCATGGGCCTGAAGCGGCTCAGTTCGCCCGCCACCGCCCGCTCAGGCAACCAGTTAGCCGCCGTTGGGATGGCTATAGCGGTGTTCGCCACTCTGTTCGACCAGAAGGTGCTGAACCCCTGGTATATCATCATCGGCGCTGCGATAGGCGGAGCTATAGGCTTCGTGCTCGCCCATGGCGTGCAGATGACCGCCATGCCCCAGATGGTGGCGCTCTTCAATGGCATGGGCGGCGGCGCGGCCATGCTCACGTCCACATCCGAGTTCCTTAGGTTGGTGAAAGGGGGCGAGGGCATCACTCTCGACGTGCTACTCAGCACAATCCTGGGCGTGGTAATAGGCAGCATCAGCTTGTCGGGCAGCGTGATCGCCCTCGGCAAGCTACAGGGCTTTGTCTCGGCCAGCCCGGTCACGTACAAAGGCCAACAGATCGTGAACGCGGCCATTTTGGGGCTTATCGTCGTGGGCGCGATTTACCTGGTAGCCTTTGACGCGAATCCGGTCGTATTGGGCGGGATGATCGTGCTGGCCCTCCTGCTCGGTATCGCCGTAGTGATGCCTATTGGTGGGGCGGATATGCCGGTGGTCATATCGCTGCTCAACTCGTTTACCGGCCTGGCGGCTGCCTTCACCGGCTTTGTGCTGCACAACAATGTGCTTATCATCAGCGGTGCGCTCGTCGGCGCATCGGGCACGTTGCTGACCCAGCTTATGAGCAAGGCGATGAACCGCTCGCTGACCAACGTGCTGTTCGGTGCGTTCGGCACTGGCGGCGGCGCGGAGGTAGCAAGCGGCGCGGGCGGGGCTTCGCGTCCGGTGCGCGAAGTAAGCGTGGACGATGCAGCCGCGATGATGGCTTATGCTAGCCAGGTGATAATCGTGCCGGGCTACGGCATGGCGGTGGCTCGCGCCCAAAACGCTGTGCAGGAGCTTGCCACCATGCTCGCGGAGAAGGGGGTGGAAGTTAAGTACGCCATCCACCCGGTCGCGGGCAGGATGCCTGGTCACATGAACGTGCTATTGGCCGAGGCCGATGTGCCCTACAACCAGCTTTACGAAATGGACGAGATCAACTCGGAGTTCCCTCGCACCGACGTGGCGCTCATCATCGGCGCGAACGACGTGACCAACCCGGCAGCCCGCACCGACACGAAGAGTCCCATCTACGGTATGCCGATCCTGGACGTAGACAAAGCCGACAATGTGATCGTTATGAAGCGCAGCATGAGAAGCGGTTTCGCGGGCATTGAGAACGAGCTATACTACGAGCCGAAGACCAGTATGCTGTTCGGCGACGCTAAAGAGATGGCCGAGAAGCTAGTGGGCGCGGTAAAAGAACTCTAACAAAACAGGCACAGCTTTTGCTTGGCAGGTAAAGGCAAAAGGGAGAAAAGCCTTGTGAGTGAACAAAAGGAGAATGCCGCGACTCTGGATAGCGCGCCCATCAAAGTTTACGACTGCGCGGTTATAGGAGGTGGGCCAGCGGGGTTGTCGGCTGCGCTCTACATGGGGCGGATGCGCCGTACAACACTCGTCATTGACGACGACGAAGGTCGCTCTACCTGGCACCAGATAAACCGCAACTACCTCGGCTTCCCAGATGGCATCCACGCCACCGCGCTACGCGAATTGGGCAGAACGCAGGCAGCCGAATATGGAGCCGAGTTCTTGAACGCCCGCGCCGACAAGGTTGACTATACCGGCGATGGCAAAGAGCGCCGCTTCCACATATCTACCACGCGCGGGGACGTAACCTCCCGCACCCTCATCATCGCCACCGGCGTGAGTGACCAATTCCCTGAGTTCGAGGGAAGCCAGGAGTGCATCGGCACGTCCATGTTCTGGTGCATTATCTGCGATGGGCACGAGGCAATCGGAAAGAGTATTGTAGTGCTGGGGCACGCTAACCGCGCGGCCAGCCTCGCCCTTGAGCTGCTGGTCTTTACCGACAAGGTAAGCTTGGTCTCGTGGCACAAGCCGTTCGACCTCCCTCCCGATAGGGTAGCGATGCTCAAAGAGCACGGCATCGAGGTATACGATGCAACTTGTACAAGCTATAATTGCGGCCCGGAGCCGGGCAGCTTGCACTCGATCACTCTGGAGGATGGCACGAATCTGGAACTCGATATGCTGTTTGTGGCCCAATACATAGTGCCAAACACGGGATTAGCCAAACAGCTAAACATCGAGCATGACGAACACGGTTATATAGTGACCGATACCGAGGAGTGCACAAACGTGGATGGCGTCTATGCCGCTGGTGATGTAACCGAGTTGAATAATCACCAGGTAACGAGCGCCGTCCATGAGGGCGGAATGGCTGCGGCAGCCGCAAATTACTATCTCTACGAGGATTGGCAAAAAGATTGACGGTGGGGTTGGCTAACGGCGCAAAGCCTCCAGTGCCAGTCTCAGCCAAATGCGCTTTGGCTTCGTGCAGTTGACTGTGCGGGGCCAAAGTGTTATATTGGCCTGTGAATCGCGCCTAGACGTGCTGTGCGGAGAGGAGGCCTAACCATGAACCCCGCCAAAAACCGAGAACGCAAGTGTAGCACTTGCAAACACTATCAGCCTTCCCCACTCTGGCGCAAAGGTTGGTGCCGCAACCCGCTTCTTTACGACCGCAACACTAACCATCTTGTAGAAGCCGATAGCCTTTCTTGTAACCGTACCTTCATAGACTATTGGGAGCCTATGACCGGCCCGGCTCCTACTGCGGGTCCCCAGGGTCGCGGCAAGCCGCGCATCGCGCCCTCGATACCGATGAATACGATGGACGCACAGGGCCGCCGCATCTCGACGGCAGGCAACACGCCCGTCGGTGGCATGGCCGCCGTAGCTCCTAAGCGCGAACCTGCACCCGTCCCCAGCCGTCAGCCTCCGCAGCTTGCCATTGTCACCCCCGACTACGACGAAGGGATAGAAGCCCTCGAAGACGACCCAAAGGCGACCCAGAGGAGAGCGCAGATTGAGGGGCCGGGCGCCGAAGCGCAACCTGCCACAGCCGCCCAGCGCATACGCCAGGCGCGCAACCAGAACCGCTCTCGGATTCTTGTGCTTGGTCCCAGGTTATGGGTTCCACTGGCGGTCGTTCTCTTGCTCGCTTTGGGGGGCGGGTATTATATGATGAAAAACAAATCCGGCACTGTCGCGCCGCTTGTCACGTCCAAGCTGACCGCCACCGTGCCCGCGCCTACTCCCACCGGCCTCGGAGACGCCACGCCCACCTCGGTAACTCCTCCGACCACTGCACCACCCCCTGCTAATGTGATAGCTGTCAACGGCTGGGTGCAGGTGGCGAACGCAGGCAACGGGCTTACGTTGAGGGGTACGCCTGCCAAATCGGGCGCCAGGATAACCCTCATGCCTAATGGCACAAAAGCCCGTGTGGCAGACGGGCCAAAGCAGGCAGATGGCTATACCTGGTGGAAGGTTGACAGCTTCAGCAGCAAAGACCCTACTAAATCGGGCTGGTGTGCCGCCGACTTCCTAACCCCCATACCCAAGCCTGGACCGTAGGGCAGCTACCATTTGCCTTCATAACAGCAGTCTCTTATAAACATAGAAACGCCAAAACGGCCTGGACGGGCGTTTTTGGCGTTTCTATGTTTACTCTTACTCTTTGCTATCCGCGCCTAAACTGTCTTCTGAACATAATATAACTGAGGAGGCCGAAGAATAAGCCTAACACGAATAGGGTCAGCATCGGGCCGGGGATGCCGAACGGGTCAAGCAGAGGGCCAGGTATCCCGCCGCGAAGCATAATGGTTTGCAGGTCCTGGATGCCATACGTGACGGGCAGAGCGTAGGAGACGGCCCGCACGGGAGGCCATAGCGTCTCCAGGCGCAGAAAGAAGCCGCTGAAGAAGACTGAGGAGAGCAGCACCAGCATAGATAGCTGCACCGTCTGGCTCTCGGACTTCGATACTGTAGAGATAAAGAAGCCCAGACCCACCGACGCGAATATCACCAGCGCCAGCGTCAGCCCCAGCAGCACCCAATCACCCAGAATCGGCACGCCCAGGCTGAGACGGACGCCTCCAATTGTGATCTCGTTGCTGATCATCGCCAACAGCACCGCCGCTATCACCCCGATTAGCAGAATGAAACTGACGTACTTGCCCGCCAGAATCTCGCCCGCGCTAATCGGAGATACCCGAAATAGCTCGGTGGTGCCAAGCAATCGCTCCCTCACCATCGAAAGAGCCGCCAGGGTAACAGCGATATGCTGCAAGAGGAGGGCCAGCACGCCGGGCGCGTAAAACGACGTGAAGCTGGCCGTCACTGGCGCTTTGTTTTCGGGCGCTGCGTAGAAGGGCGCGGCCAGCACCAGAGGGTTGATCCTCTGGAACTGCTGCGTGAGCCTGTCCAGTGTGTCGAGGTCGGTTCGCACGCTGGCAGTTCGCTCCCTCACGCGCCCCGGGTCGGGGGTAGGGCTTGCTAGCTCCTCGTTGAGCGAACGCAAATCGGTGGCAAGCTGACTAGAGGCGTTTTGTCCCGCAGCCAGATTCACCTGTTGCGGGTTTTGCGCCTGCGCGGGCCTGATCAGCGTGTTGTTCGATGACAGAAGCTGGCTCATCATCACTACTGCTAACTGCACGTTGGCGGATGACCCTTGCATGCTCTTTGCCTGCTGGCTGGCCTGGTCAACCTGTCCTTTCGCCAGGTTGTCCTCTACCGCCCCCAGCGAGTTTTTCAGGCGCACTATCACCGACCGCACATCGCCCGCGTTCTCTTGTCCCTGGCTGGCGGCTGCGGCCACCGTCTGCTTGTTGATCTCGTTGGCGTACAGGTAAGTCAGATAGGTAATGTAGTCACGGCGCAACGGATCCACCTCGTTGAACAGCACCGGCAGGCGCACCTGCGCTCCCGCCATGATTGACTGGCCTATGTCGGTGGGCACGATTACCACCAGGTCAATGTCGCGGCGGCGCAGTCGTTCTTCGGCGGAC
The DNA here is from genome assembly GCA_038254085.1 of Chloroflexia bacterium. GTDB lineage: Bacteria > Chloroflexota > Chloroflexia > QHBQ01 > JADMIH01 > JADMIH01. The sequence continues at coordinate 8,966 of JBBSGN010000042.1, forward strand.
GCTTCATCGCGCGTAATCCCAACCACATTCAACTGGCCGCCAGTCAGCTTTTCGTAGTCTTGGGCATTTTGCGAGTAGTTGCCGGTCTTAGGTATGACGATGATAGCCGAAAGCTTAGTCTTCTCGCCCTGGTAGCCGACGCCGAAGAGAAAGAGGATCAGGAAAGGGCCGAGAATCAGCGACAGCACCAGGCGGGGTTGGCGGCGCACCTCGTTGATCTCTTTGGCGACGAAGGCGCTGGCCCGGATGAAGCGCTTAATCAGTCTCAGCATCGCCCGGCTCCTCTCCGCGGGCCGCTGCATCCCGGTTCATCAGGTCAATAAAAACCTCGTCGAAGCTCGGTTTGTACTCTTCGATCCGCGTCACGTTGCAGTTATCGGCGTTCATAGCGTCCAGCAGCACTGGTATAGCGGGACCTGCATCGTTCACATAGGCCCTTACCTCCGTGCGCGAAACAGGCCTTATCTCTTTCACAATATCGAGTTGGGCCAAACGTTGTACCGCCCCTGGGCTGAGGTTGCTGGCCTCGATGTTGATTACATCGCCGCCCAATGCCGTTCGCCTCAAGCCCAACGGCGTGTCCAGAGCTATCAGGCGGCCTTTGCGGATTACGCCTACCCGGTCGCAGTATTCGCTTTCGCCGACGTATTGGGTGGTGACGAAAATAGTGCGGCCCTGGTCGCGCAGCCTGCGAAACTCCTCCCAGAACTTGGCCCTCAGCACCGGGTCAATGCCCGCCGTCGGCTCGTCCACGAAGATGAGGGGCGGGTTGTTCAGGAGGGCTGACGCCAACTCGATGCGACGCTGCATCCCGCCCGACACATTTTCGGCAAGCCTGTCGCGGGCCTCCCACAGCTCTACAAACTTGAGCAGTTCATCAATGCGCTTCCTTCGCCCGAACGGACTCATCCCGTACAGGGACGCCACGAAACTTAAGTTCTCACGCACCGTCAGGTTGGGGTAAAGCACGAACAGTTGGGGCATATAGCCGAGCCGCTCTTGTACGCGGCGCGATGGGTGAGTGGGTAGCACGCCCATCACCCTGATTTTCCCCTCGGTCGGCGCGTACACGCCGGTCAGGAGACGAATCGTGCTGGTCTTGCCGGAGCCGCTTGGCCCGATAAAACCGAAAATCTCACCTTGCCGCACGTCGAAAGTGAGGTCCTGCACGATGACCTTTTCGCCTATCTGCTTGGCGACGTGGTCTACCTCGATCATCGGCGTGGGCCTGGCGGCTGGGCTTGTTGGGACCGGGTCGTGCCCGTCTATTAAAGGGATGGGCGTGGGCGTGGTCAGGCCTGGGTCGCCTGTGACCTCTTTGGCGGTTTGGGGTGCGGGCGTAGAGGGCATATCTTTATATCCTAACGTGGCTCTGGTTCTTCTTGCTCGTTGACCGTCTCCTGGGTGTA
>JBBSGN010000043.1:0-10267 GCA_038254085.1 Chloroflexia bacterium
AGCCGTAATCGTTGTGAAGCTGACGCGCCACACTGGCGCTTTCGTTCTCAGCAGGTCATTGGCAGTAGGCTACGACCAGTTTGTCTTTGGGTAGCTCGCTTTCGCGCTCTTTTACGTCGGTGAAGGGGAAGGAAATGGCTCCCTTTATGTGGCCCGCGTCGTAGCTTGCTTTCGAGCGCACGTCTATAATCAGTGGGCGCTTGGCCGGGTCGTCGTACAGCTTCTTGAACTCTTCAAGGGGCATACGGGGCGCGTCGGCGTTGGGCGTGCCGTTTGCCGCACCACCGGTGGGCACGGCTGCGGGCGCAATCGGGCTGCCGTTGGCTGCGCTCGGCACGGCGTTAGGCACCGCCGGGGTGACGCCCGCCGGGGCGCTCGGCACCGCCGCAGGCAACGACCCGGCGGTGGGCGTGGCCGCGACGCCGGCGCTGTTCCTGTTAGTAGCGACAAGGAACGCCACGACTAGCAGCCCCAGCACAACTATGCCTATAGTGCTGCCCAGCAGCAGCGGAAAGCGGTCGCGGCTGGGGGGCGCGTTCTGGGGGTTGGGCGCATAAGGCGCGGTGTTGCGGGGGCCTGCGGGCGCGGCCCTCGACAATGCGGCGGGCAGCCCGTTATCTGGTGGTTGGCTCATAGGGATAGCAGGTGAATCAGCGGCGAGGCAGAGTGCGCTCGACGCTCACATCTTTCTAGTTTAGGGTTTTGGGGTGGCAGCCGCTGCGGGTTGGGTCGGCAGTGGCTGGTTCACCTCGACTGTTGACTTGATTACCGTTACGCCCGGGTTCGCGTTCACCGCGCCGGGTGTCGTGCCTGGCGCGACTTCTATAGGATAGGCGCTAGGGTTCTGTGCGTTGTTCTCTTTCCAGGTGTTCCACCCGCCAAGCAGTACCTTAAGGGCGTCGTAGCTAAAGTTGTAAGTATCGTGGAGTTTTTTCGCCACACGGGCGCTTTCGTTCTCAGCCGGTCATTGGCAGTACGCCACAATCGGCTTTCCCTTCGGCAACTCGTTTATGCGGGTGTCCACGTCGGCTTCGGGGAAAGAAATAGCGCCCTTTATGTGCCCAGCATCGTAGGCGTCCTTTGCGCGCACATCTATGATGAGCGGGCGGTTGGCCGAGTCGTACTCGGTCTTGAAGTCGGCCAGCGGTATGCGGGGAGGCTCGTCCGCCGCCGTAGTAGGTACGCTCTGATCGTTTCCGGCGGTGGCTCCCGCTACGGGTGGACCGGAAGGATTATTGCTCACAGGGGTGCCGCCGTTGTTCTGGCTGATGAGGAAGACCACCACTATCAGCCCTACAACCATAGCGCCAATGACCCCACCCATGATGACGGGGAATATATCGCGCCTGGGTGGCATGTTCACATTTGTGGCGGGTGGCCTTGCTCCTGCGGGTCTACCTGGGTTGGTAGAGACGCGGCGGGTAGGAACCCTGTTTCTTGGGGGTTGGCTCATGCGGTTGTATATTTCCTCCTGAGTATGGATGTGATGCGCGTTCCGGCCAGTAGCCGCTCTGGGCGGAATATTTGTCGGGCAATGTCTATTGGGTGCGTATTCGCTGTAAGAAGTTGTCCATCATAGCGCCGGTCATGCCGCCGATCTGGACCGCCTGTATGACGCCATTCTTATCAATAAAATAGGAACTGGGCACGGCCTGTACCTGATAACGCAATGACAGGCTCTGGTCGGTGCTGTAATCGGGTTCGTGGACGAAAGTCCAGCCGTAGCCATATTGCTCTACAAAGTTCTTAACTAGCTCCGGTGTGTCTCTCGGGGCCATAGAGACGCCTACCATCTCTACCTCGCCCTTGTACTTGCTGTATTCTTTTTGTATCTCAGGCATTTCCGCCTTGCACGGCGGGCACCAGGTTCCCCAGAAATTGACGAACACCGGCTTGCCGCGCAACGACGAGAGCTTGAGGTGCTGGTTGGTACGCACGTCCACCAGGTCGAAGTCGGGAGCGATATTGCCCTTTTGTATGCCTATTACCGAGCCGTTAGGCGGCTGCGGGGAGACCTTGCCCGTCCTCTGGCTCAACAGGTATATAATCGTCGAGAAGACAAACAGCAGCATGACCACCGAAAGCCCCAGCACGAATGCACGGCCCGGAGTGCTTAGAATCCCGGCCGGTTGGGGCGCAACGTTAGTCTCTATCTCGCCCGCATCCTCGTCATCTCGATCCATACCGCGTGAGCGCGTATATGCTGTGTTGCCCATTGCTTTGCTACCCCCCGCTGCGCTCTTGCCCCGTATAAAGAACCGCCTACGTATACAAGCAATGCGGTTGTTGCCGCCTTACATAGTGTATAGGATTATCCTGCCTGTGTCAAACCGTATAGGGGTCGTGAGCATTCGGAACCGACTACCGACTACCGAATCCCCGGCATCACCTCCTGGGCGAATAGCCGCAAGGTGTCGAAGTTGGTGGGGTCGTTGCGGAAGTATATCACGAAGTACTCTACACCCGCTTCTTTGAGGCTTTGCAGGTGCTCCAGCGTCTCCTGGGCGGTGCCTACGAAGGTGTTCTTGCGGTACTCCTGGAGGGTGACTTCACGGCCTAACGCTTTGCTGGAGGCGGCTCGCCGCTCGGCGGTGGCTTCTCCAGGGTCCTGGCCTGGTTGAAGCAGTGTTATGAAGACGTGGGCTGATTTGACAATGCTGCCGTAATCGCGGCCCAACTTGTCGCAATGCGCCTTCAGCACGTCGAACTTGTGCCTGTATACCTCCACGTCCGTGCCCGTACTGACATTGCACGCATCGCCGTACTTCGCCACCAGTTTGAGGGTCACTTTCTCGCCGCTGCCACCCACCCACAGAGGGATGTGGGGCTTCTGCACACCCTTCGGCTCGTTAATGGCATCTCGTATCTGGTAATATTTGCCCTCGAAGCTAGCATACGGCTCGGTCCACATCGCCTTTATTATTTGCAGCGCCTCGTCCAATATCCGCAGTCGCTCAGGCCCGTCGGGGAAGGGATAGCCATAGGCCCGAAACTCCTCCTCGTACCACCCCGCCCCGATGCCGAAGTCGAGCCTACCGTGACTCAGCACGTCCACCGTCGAGGCCATCTTGGCAAGTAAGGCGGGATTGCGATAGTTGTTGCACGTCACCATCTGGCCTATCCTGATCGTAGAGGTGTCGCGGGCCAGGGCGGCTGTGCTTATCCAGCACTCGAAGCTGGTCTCCAATTCGGATGTCGGCACGGTGTGGAAGTGGTCGTACACCCAAATCGAGTCGAACCCTAGCTTCTCGGCCTCTACGCCAAAGCGCGACATAGTATCATACTGCTCCACCGGGTCCTTTATGCTCACCAGGTCCAGCCGCCATCCCTGCGGCACCAGCACTCCAATCTTTTTACGCATCTGTTTGTTGTCTCCTTCAACTACTGTCGTTCTTCGTTCTTCGTCTTAACGAAATGCCGGCACAACTTCTCCCGCGAACAGGCGCAGGGTGTCGAGGTGGGCCGCGTCGTTGAGGTAGGCGATTATATATTCCACGCCCGCGTCAACTAGTTGCTTGTAGAGTTCTACCGCCTGCTGAGGAGTGCCGACGAAGCGCGGCGGGTAGCCTGTGTAACCCTCGCTGTTCTGCACGAACTCCTCGGTGCTTATCTCCCTGCCTATGGCCTTGCTTACGTCTCTCCGCGCTTTGGCTGTCACCTGTTCATCGGTCTGGCCGGGTTGTAGCAGAAAAGTGAATACTTCTGCCGACTTTATAATACTGTTGTAATCGCGGCCCAGATCTTCGCAATGCTGCCTCAGGGCACCGAACTTGTGGCGGTACACTTCCGGGTCCACGCCGCCGATATTGCAGGCGTCGCCATACTTCGCCACGAGTTTTAGGGTCACTTTCTCGCCGCCCCCACCTATCCAAATAGGGATGTGCGGTTTCTGCACCCCTTTCGGCTCGTTGATAGCACCCTCTACCTGGTAGTACTTGCCCTTGAAGGTGGCATATGGCTCTTCCCACATGGCGTGAATGATTTGGAGGGCTTCCCCCAGCATCCGCAGTCGCTCAGGCCCATCAGGGAAGGGATAGCCATAAGCCTTGAACTCCTCCTCGTACCAACCCGCCCCGATGCCGAAGTTGAGCCTGCCGCGACTCAGCACGTCCACCGTCGAGGCCATCTTAGCCAACAGAGCTGGGTTGCGATAGTTGTTGCACGTCACCATCTGGCCTATCCTGATCGTAGAGGTGTCGCGGGCCAGGGCGGCTGTGGACATCCAGCACTCGAAGTTGGTCTCCAGCGCAGCATAGGGCACGGTGTGGAAATGGTCGTACAGCCATATCGAGTCCAGCCCCAGCTTCTCGGCCTCTGTGCCCACACGCGACATGGCTTCGTATTGCTCTGCCAGGTCTTTTATGTCCTCTAAATCGAGATGCCACCCCTGCGGCAGCATGACCCCAAACTTCACGGGCATATATTTGCTCCTTGCGTTTATTTGTTGCGAATTACGTGCCGTAGACTGTAGGGACATAGCGCCGCTACCTCTCTACCATGCTACCCCGCACTTCGTCTCCTTCAGTATAAACTAAGCCTCGTTGTTCTGCCTGGCCCATTGGTTGTGTGGAAGTTATAATAGTGGCTAGGTGGGAGTAGGTATCTGTGTAGAAGAACTAGCGGCAGATGCCTACCCATTATCTCTTGTCATTCCGAGCGAAGCGAGGAATGACAAGAGATAATGGGTAGGCTAAAGAGGCATATAAGGAGCAGACGATGGACAAGCAGAAAGACGCTTCGGATCTCCGGCCCGGCGATATACCGTCGGGCAGTTGCAAGCTTGGTAAGGTAGAGGGCAAGGAGATAGCCATCTTCAACGTGGACGGGCAGTTGTACGCCACCCAGGCCGAATGCGCACACATGGGCGGACCACTCTGCGAAGGCGCCCTATTGGGCGACATAGTCACCTGCCCTTGGCATGGCTCCGAGTTCAACGTCCGCACCGGCGAAGTAGTCAACGGCCTCGCCACGCAACCGATTAAAACTTATCCGGTAAGTATGGAGGGCGGTTCAGTTGTGATATGTGATGCGTGAGTAGCTAATTCACATATCACGTATCACGCTTCAGGAGGGACCGTGACCGTTTCATACTGGCAGGATGCAAGCGGCGAACAAACCATCGAATGCGATGTGTGCGTAGTGGGCGCGGGGATCGTGGGGTTGTACTTGGCGCGGCTGCTTGCGGGGCAGGGACAGAGGGTGTGCGTGCTTGAGGCGCGGCATGTGGCGGCGGGCGCGTCGGGACGCAACGCTGGGATGGTCCTCACCGGCACGGCCTACTATTACCACGATGCCATTCGCGTGTTTGGACACGACCTGGCCCGCGAGGTGTGGCTCCTTAGTCTGCGCAACCGCGATATAGCGCGTGGACTTTCCGAGGAGCTCGGCACGCCGTGGGAGCAAAACGGCTCGCTTCTGCTGGCCCTCAACGACACCGAGGCCGAGGACATCGAGCGCGCTGCCGAGGCCATGCGCGACGACGGCATCGAGGCCAAGTTCAGCCACAAAGACCCCACCGGGCGCGGCTTCGCCGCAGTGCTGGCCCAATCGGACGATGCGGGCATCCACCCCGTGAAGTTCGCTCAGGCACTGGCGGCCTCCTCCGGTGCGGCGATATACGAGCAGTCCGAAGTGTTTGCCATAGAGTCGCTGCCCGGCGGTGGAGTGGAACTGTGGTCCAGGCGTGTGACGGTGCGCTGCAGGTCGGTGGCCCTCTGCACCAACGCTTACGCGCCCCTCATGCACCCCTATTTTGCAGGCAAGGTCACGCCCACGCGGGGGCAGATCCTATGCACTGAGCCGCTCGGCGAGAGAATCCTTACCCAGATGTGCTACGCGGACTACGGCTATGAATACTTCCGGCAGTTGTCCGATGGCCGCCTGCTGGTAGGCGGCTGGCGGCATCACTTCCGCGAGGCCGAGGTCGGCTACGAGGACCGCACCACGCCTGACGTGCAAGGCGGCTTAGAGGGCTTTATAGCGCGATACTTCCCGGAAGCGGCCAATCTCCGCGTTACACACAGGTGGTCGGGCACGATGGGCTTCAGCGCCGACGGCATACCGCTGGTCGGCTCGCTGCCCGATACGCCTGATGTTTACTTCGCGGTCGGCTTTACCGGGCACGGCCTCGGCTTCGGTCTCGCCACCGCCGAGAGGCTGGCCGCCCATATTCTGTTCGGTGACGATTTGGCCTGGCTCGACGCCAAGCGCCTCGATGCTTTATCTCCTACGGCAGGACAATAATAAATCAAGCAACAAAATCGGCTCCGTCGGAGCCGATTTTGTTGCTTGATTTACGAAAAGCTCTTTATCGGGCGGGGCGCGGGCGCCTGATTAGCCCTCCTGCCGCCAGGCACGAGAGGCCGAGTGCCGCCAGCAGAGGCAAGAGGTTGTCCTGGTCGCCGTGCCCGGTCCTGGGCATACCTGTAGGCATAGCGACGCCGGGCATCCCGGCAGGCATCCCGATTGGCCCCAGCATCGTCGGGCCGAGGCCGCCTGGGAAGAGGCTGGACGCTGGAGACCCCACTCCCGCGCTCACCGTCTCGGACTCAGGGGGCGGGATGATCGTGATGGCTGTGTCGAAGTCCTTGAAAGCGATGTTGAGGTTGAAGGTGACAGTGCTGGGTGGGGTGTTAGGGGTGGCGCTGGGCACTGTGCTGTTTAGCATCAAGCTCAACTGGTGAACATGCATATCGCTGTCGCCGACCCACATGAACATGGTCAACTTGCTGTTTTGCAAGGTCTGCTCGGTTTGCGCGTCTATCTTGGTGCCGGTCAGTTGGAAGAGTTCCCGCAGGTCCACGTTTACCTGGTACTTGGTCGTAGCCGCGCCGTTCAGCGTCTCCTTGCCCACCTGCGTGGTGGTGAAGGCCGCTGCGTATGCGCTATTCGGGCCGATGAGGTTGCTGCCCATGCCTGGGAAGGCGCTCTGCATCCCACCCATCTGGCTGAGGTCCGACACTACCCACTTGGTGTTGCCCTGGGGCGGCTCGGTGTCGGTCTTTGTATACACCTTGTTGCCGACAATTATGACGCTCACCTTTATCGCGCTTGGGCTGGCCGGGGACGGACCGCCCGAAGGCTGAGTGGGAAAGAGGTTAGGTATATTTATCGTAATGTCTTCCTGGACATTCTTGCCCGACAGCGCGCCGCTGCCTGTTAGCTGGAAGTTGAGGTCGCCCAGCCCCTGGCCGCCGCTTATGCCGAGATTGCCGGTAATATCGAAGCGGGCTGATGTGGGGGTTTTAGTCTGGGGCAACGGGTCGGTCAGGGGCCGCGCTCCCGCTCCCCGCGCAGGCAAGTAAGCTACGAGGCCCATGACGAGCATAAGCGCCAACATCCAGGATTTTACACGACTGTTCATCGGTTCTCCCTCCTTGTGCTTATATGAACGGCTCTTTCCACCACCGCGCATGACCTGATGACTCTGCGCCAACAGCCCGCCGTCCCTGCAAGATGTGGGCCTCTGTGCTTCTGAGTAAGCGTTCATTACACATGCTAAACGCAGAGGACGCAGAGGACGCAGAGGACGCAGAGATTTTATTGTTTTCCTCAGTGTTTCTATGTTTGATTTCGTTGCTCTAATTACATCGGCCTTTATGGAAGCGTATAATGATCGCGCACCTACGAGGCCAGGCAGCACGATGCAAGAATACTACAACCGCCGCGCACGAGAATACGAGCGCATATACTACCGTGACGACCCCGTTCGCCAGAGTGAGCTGGCGGCCATGTCCGAGGCGATAGAGCAGGCGTTCACGGGCCGCCGGGCGCTGGAGGTTGCCTGTGGCACCGGCTTCTGGACGGAAGTGGCGGCCAGGGTCGCCAGGAGTGTGGTCGCAACCGACGCTTCGCCTGAGATGCTGGCTATTGCCCGCGCCAAAGGGCTGCCGGGCAATGTGGAGTTTCGCCAAGCCGATGCCTACGCCCTTGCGTCCGTGCCGGGCGATCTCGACGCGGGGCTTGCCAACTTCTGGCTCTCGCACGTGCCGAAAGCGCGCATAGAGGAGTTCCTGGACGGCTTTCACGCAAGGATCGGCATCGGCTCTGTGGTGTTCATGGCCGACAACATTTACCTGCCGGGGGTGGGTGGCGAACTGGTGGTAGAGCCGGGGAGCGAAGACACCTTCAAGTTGCGAGAGCTACAGGACGGCACCAAGCACAAAGTGCTGAAAAACTACTACGACGCCGGCCAGCCACGCGATATTTTTGGGCCGCGAAGCGATGACCTGAATGTTCACGTGGGCGAGTGCTTCTGGTGGGTCAGTTATAGGGTAAGGTGAAGCTGGAGTTGGAGTAGTGGGAGCAACGAACGAAACGCGGAGACGCAAAGGGCGCAAAGAACGACGCAGAGGTCCCACCATTTTCTCTACGTCTCCGCGTGGCTCTATCAGGCGAGCACGCCGACCACGTTGCCGGTGACGTGCGCCTGGGAACGCTCTACCTGACCATCTTGCGGTTGGGGGCGCATGAGGATTTGGCCTTCGGGCTGCACTGTCGTCCGCACGGTGGCATTGATGCGCTGGTTGGGCACCAAGTCGAGCCGGAAGCGTTGCAGGACCATCGTCAGCACCGTCTTGATCTCCATTGTGGCGAAGGGCGCGCCTATGCACGAGCGCGGACCGGCGGCGAATGGTATGTAGGAATAGGGCTGTATCGTCTGGCTGTTCACCGGGTCGAATCGCTCGGGCCGGAAGACCTCCGGTTCAGGAAACTGGTCGGGCATCCGGTGGCTGACGAACGGCACATAGCTCACCAGTTCGCCCGCTTCGACCGTATAGCCCTTCCACTCGAACGATTCCTTCGCCACGCGGTTTGCGCTGGGTGCGGGCGGGTATAGGCGTAGCACTTCCTTCACCACCTGCTCAAGATAGGGCAGCCGTTCAAGGTCGGCGGGGGTGGGCGGCTCGCCGTGTAGTTGCCCCCCCAACTCTTCGAGCAGCTTGGCGGTGATAGCAGGGTGTTGGGCCAGCAGGTAGAAGGCCCAGGCAAGGGCGTTGGCGCTCGTCTCGTGTCCGGCTATGAACAGGGTGAGCAGTTGGTCGCTTATCTGCGAAGTGCTGAGGCGACCGCCGTCTTCGTCGCGGGCCGACACGAGCATAGACACCACATCGCCCGTGTCGCGTTGGTCGCGCTCGTGCTGCTCAATAATCTCGCTCAGCACCCTGCGTATCGTGCCGAGCGAGCGCCGCAGCGTGCCGCCCCGCCCGACGCGCCGAACATCGAAGGGGAGTTGGACGAAGGCGATGTTGACCGGGTTGCTCACGGCCCGCACTACCTCGGCGACCGCCTTGCCTAGCTCGTGCGCCGACCCCGCTAGATCGCGGTTGAACAAAGTGCGCCCCACTATAGTGAGCGCCAGCCGGTGCATCTCGCCCGCCATGTCCATCTCAACGCCGGGCGTCCAGTGGTCCAACACCTCGGTTGTGGCTTCGCGCATGACGCCCTGGTAGTCCTCGATGCGCTTGCGGTGGAAGGCGGGCGTCATCAGGCGGCGCTCTCGCTTATGCCTGGGGTCGTCAATGAACAGCAAACCGTCGCCCACGATCCACCGGGCGTGTACGCGCTCTATCAACGGCGACACCTCGAACTTGTCTACTGCGTCCACCAGGATGAAGCGGTTGGCGGCGGCTCCGTGCAAGGCCACGCCTTTTATTCCCAGCAGGTCAATGCGTATCACATCGCCATACCGCCGGTAGTTTTGCAGCGTGAACTCGAGCGGGTTGTGTAAGTACGAAAAGACGGCCCCCACGAGGGGCAGGCCGGGCGGTCCGGGAGGCAGTTTTCTTGACATGGGGTGGGTCGAACCTTTCTTGTTACTCACCCTATGATACGCGATACGCGGGACTTTTGCTCGGTAGTCGGTAGCCGGTAGCCGGTAGCCGGTAGCCGGTAGTCGGTCGTCCTTCGTCCGTCTACTTTCTCTCCAGCAGCGCGATACGCGCCGCCAACCCTAGAAAGACCGTGCCGGTGAACAGACGTTGGGCGCGGGCGAAGCGGGGGCGGTTCTTGAGCAGGTTGCCAATGTAGCCGCCCACCATCGCCACGCCCGTGTTGACCAGCGTGCCCGACGTGTCGAAGATCAAGCCGAGCAGGATAACCTGTAACACGACCGGGCCGCGCGCCGGGTCCACGAACTGGGGCAGGAACGCCAGGAAGAAGAGCGCCACCTTCGGGTTCAGCACATTGGTGATCACACCCTGGCGAAAGATGCGGGCAAGGCTGTCGTCTCGCACGCGGTCTTCGGAGGTCAGCCCGCTCTTGTTGG
>JBBSGN010000044.1:0-10184 GCA_038254085.1 Chloroflexia bacterium
GCCGCGTTCCTAGAGCCCACCAGAGCCGCCTCCCGCGGCGTAGCTCCTCGAATGAAAGCGGCGAGAAATCCCGATACATAGGCGTCCCCACTGCCTGTAGCGTCTACTATCTTCTTTACCGACGCGGCAGGAACCTCCAGGGTTCCGCGGCGGGTGGCAACACAACTGCCCTGAGCACCAAGGGTGAGCACCACCATTTCGGGCATTTCGGGGCCCACGCTCAATATCTCCTCCACTGTGGAGCGCCCGGTGGCCTCCGCGACGAAGCGCAGTTCGTCCCTGTTCAAGAATATCAGGCGGCTTGACGCCAGAAGCCGCTCAATCAGATCTGGTGGGCTAGCCTGCGCATCTGCCTTCACGCTCCAGGCTATATGCGGCGTCAGTTCGCTGCGCTCATAGATCCCCGGTCCCTGCGGTAGCCCAATGTCCAGCAGACGAACTGTCAACTCGGCGGGAGCCACAGCCAGCACGAGCCAATCGGTCCTTGCAAGCACATCGCGCTGCGAGCCAGCGTCTCCGGGCTGTCCGGACGCTCCTGGCTGGTAATAGCAGACGCTGGTGCCCGCAGGGTCGTAGTACAGGTTGCTGATAGGAGTGGTGCCGCCCCGCTCCAGGGTGACAGCAGTGCTGTCCACATGGTTCTCCCGCAGCCATCGCAGATAGCTCCGGCCCTCCTCATCGTCGCCCAGCGTGCCGATGACGCCCGCTTGGAGCCCCATACGCGCCATACCCACGGCGATGTTGAACGCACACCCGCCCCAATGAGGTCTGTCGCTCCGGCCCAGGATAATACCTGTCCTACCGGGCACTGGCAGATGGCTCACCTGGTAGATGCTGTCGAGCGAGGGGTACCCCGCCGCTACAGCGTCAAGCCTGGGAAGCGTATTGGTTGTTGTGTCGGGTTCCGGTTGCTCGTCCATGATCTGTACGCAATGAGAAATGAGAAGTAAAACTTCAAACGTAAAACGTAAAACTGGCAAGGGTGAGGCGTCACTCTTCGCGCAGCAGCCTCACCGCCTCGTCGAGCGGCACGACCCTGCCTATGTACCTGTCAATATCCTCGAGGCTAGCCTGGTGCAGGTGTGGGCGATTGGAGGCCACAGCTTCCAGAGGCACAACTACATCAAGACCGTAGGCGAAAGCATCCTGGGCGGTGGCACGCACACATACGTTGGTCTTGCAACCCGCCAGCACCACGTGCTTGATACCGTACTCGGCAAGCAGTATGGCGAGATCGGTCGCGAAGAAGGCGCTGTAGCGGCGCTTGCGCAGGTCCACTTCGCCCGGCGCTTCGCGAGGCTCGGCCCCGGCGGCGAACTCCCGATGGAACGAGTCCATCAGCGCGTGCTCGGGCAGCTTGATCAGCTCGAAGTTAGGTTCGCCCTGAGAGTGCCCCTCGCGCGCATGCACGATAAGCCTGCCGCGTGCGCGCGCTACCTCCAGTAACTTCCGGATAGGGGGCAGAGTGGCGGCATACACCTCGTGGTAGAACTCACCGCCCGGTTCGTAAAACCCCTTTATGACGTCTATCAATACGAGCGCCACGTCACCTCTGGAGGTGGGGCCCATGCCGGTGCTCGCGCTTGAATGCTCTGTCATATTACGCCTCCTGCCCCGCTGCTGCCTGCGCGACCCGCGCCTTCGTGTTTAGGCGCACGCGCTTACGTACCGCCACCGCCACGAGAGCGATCACCACGGCAAGATATGGCAACATCTGTATGAGTTGCGGGGAGATGCCCCGCTCGGCCTGCAACCGAAACTGCAGCGCCTCGAAAAAGCCGAAGATAAGCGAGGCGATGGCCGTGGGTACGGGCCGCGCTTCACCGAAATAGAAAGCCGCCAGGGCTATGAAGCCGCGGCCGGCGGTCATCTGCTTGTTGAAGAGGGTCACCTGCGAAAGGGAGAGTTGCGCGCCGGCCAGGGCGCACAACGCCACGCCCAGAAGGATCGCCAGCCATTTCAGCCCGCGAGCGTTGATGCCCGCGGCCCTGGCGGCTTCCTCCGCCTCGCCGGCCGCCCGCAGGTGTGTGCCCGCTACCGTGCGGTACAGGAAGAACCATGTGAGCGGCACCGACAGCCAGGAGAAGTAGACCACCGGGTCGTAACCCGAAAGCAGAGTGCCTATAACCGGGATGCTTTCGATTAGTGGGATGTGCCAGTGGGGTAACCCCTCCAGTCCAAGTGGTGAAAAAGCCCCTTGCACGTTGAAAAGCACCGGCAATATGTAGCCCGCAAGCCCCACCGCGAGCAGGTTCAGCCCCAAACCCGACACGATCTCGTTAGCTCGAAGGGTAATCACGAAGAGAGCGAAAAGGGCCCCCAGCGCCAGCGCGCACGCTATAGCGCCAAGAATGCCCACGGGGGCCGAGTGCGCCAGGTAGCTGAACAGCACGCCGCCAAACGCCCCGGCCAGCATCATCCCTTCGAGCCCTATATTCACGATGCCCGCCTGGCGGCAAATAGCGCCCGCCATAGCCGCCAGCAAGATGGGTGCGCCCATCTCCAGTGTCTTGCTAAGCAATGTGAGTATTATTGCGGGTTCGAACATCGGTTATCCTTCCGAGATTGCGGGCCATGCTATGGCTTGATAACGAGCATGGTCTATCATGCATTTTCTATCGTCCTCCTTCACTCCTTCCCAGGGCGGCTCTTCAGCCACTTGAAGGCCAGCCTTGTGGTGGCGAAGAGCATAACGGTGCCCTGCAGCACGTTGATGAGGTCGATTGGTATGTTGGAGAAGAGTTGCACCAGACCGCCGCCATTGGTGAGCGCGCCGAAGAAGATGGCGGCGGGTATCACTACGAGCGGCCGTTCGGCTGCAAGTAACGCCACAGTGATGCCCTGGAAGCCGTAGCCGGGCGAGAAGTTGTCGATAAAGCGCCCGTTCACGCCCAGTATCTGCGCGGCTCCGGCAAACCCACCTACCATGCCGCTCAGCAGCATAGCGTAGATGAGGGTGCGCGCCACGTTGATGCCTCCGGCTGCCGCGAAGCGGGAGTTATCGCCCACCATCCTGATCGCGTAGCCAAGGGTACTGCGGCGCAGCATCCACCCCCCACCGAAGGTGAGCACGATCGCAAAGACGAACGACCAGTTGAACTGCGAGCTTTGCATGAAGCGCGGCACCTCTGCCTGGGGAGCTACCGCCGGGCTCATAGAATTAGCCGTGCCGGGCGCAAGGAAAGGCCCGTTCACCAGGAAGCTGGTGAAGAAGATCGCCACGTAATTAAGCATGAGGGTGGTGACCACCTCGTCTACCTGCAGGTAAGCCTTGAGGGCGGCGGGCACCCAGGCCCACAGCGCCCCCACCAGACCTGCCAGCACGAAGGCGAGCGGCAGCACAACGACGCCCGGTAAGCCCGTCCAGGTGAAGCCCACCCACGCAGCCATGAAAGCGCCCAGGTAAAGCGACCCCTCCACGCCAACATTGAACACGCCAGCCCTGAAGGCAACCAGAGTGGCCACCCCAGTCAGGATGAGGGGCGTGCTGAAGAGGAGCGTATCGGCCAGGTTGGTGACGCCGAGAAACGCCTGCTGAAATATGATGGCGTACGTGCCGAGCGCGTCCTTGCCCGTCACCGTCAGCACTACCGCGCCTACGATCAAGGCCAGCACGAAAGGCGCTAGGCTCTGCCCCAGCGGCCCAAAGCGGTTGTAGGCGGATGCTGTGGGGTTCTGACGGACGGTTGTCTCTGTAGTTATCATAGTGCTGGATAGTGTTAGCTATCAGCTATCAAGTGGTTCATGTAAGCTGAGTGACCCTGCGAACCCTGACGGCCGAGAGCTGAAACCTAGGTTGTTGTAGTCGTTGTAGTCGTTGTAGTTACCGTTGGCATGACAGCCCCCGGCGGATTCGTGGCAGGCTTGCCGCCTATCATCAATTCGCCCAGCCAGTAGATGTCTGCCTGTTCTGTGGGTACTTCGCCCGCGATACGCCCCTCACAGAGCACCACGATGCGGTCGCATATGCTCAGCAACTCGCCCAGGTCTTCCGAGATGAGCAGCACGCCTTTGCCGTCCGTGCGCAGCTCCAGCAGCTTGCTGTGTATCAGCTCGGTGGAACGCACGTCCACGCCGCGCGAGGGGTATGCCGCTATCAGCACCTGGGGCTCCGAGGCCAGCTCGCGCGCCACCACTAACTTCTGCACGTTGCCGCCCGAGAGAGCGCCCACCTTCGTGTATGGAGAGGGCGTACTGACCGAGAAGCGCTCGATGAGGGTCTTCGCCCGCTGCTGCATAGCGCCCTCGTTCAGCACTCCTGCCTGCGAGAGAGGCGATTTGTAGTACTCGGTACAGGCCAGGTTGTCTGCGATCGTAGAGACCTTGCTCACACCCTCGGCGTTGCGATCGCCAGGTATGAGGGAGAGGCCCCACTCACGCCGCTGGCGGGTAGAGGCCCTGGTGGCGTCGTGCCCCACGATCTTTACCGTACCGCCCATCACTGGGATGAGCCCGGCTATAGCCTGCACCATTTCATACTGCCCGTTGCCTTCCACTCCTGCCACGCCCAATATTTCTCCCCGGCGCACGCTCAGCGTCAAACCCCGCAGTGCGGGCGCGCCGCGCTTGTCGAGGGCTAAGAGGTTACTCACAGAGAGCACGTCCTCGCCCGGCTGCGAACGCCCGGTGCGCTCCATATGCCCCACGTCCTCGCCGACCATGAGGTGGGCGATCTCCTGAGGACTGCTGCCCGCCGTCTCCAGTACCCCGGCCACCTTACTCCGGCGCATGACGGTGATGCGGCTGGAGATCGACATCACCTCGTGCAGCTTGTGCGTGATGATGATGATAGTAGCACCGTCATGCGCCAGCCTGCGCAGCACATCGAACAGCTGGTCCGCCTCCTGGGCAGTGAGCACCGTGGTGGGCTCGTCGAAGATGAGGATGCTGGCGTTGCGGTAGAGGGCCTTGAGGGTCTCCACGCGCTGCTGCGGGCCCAGGGATAAGTCGGCCACGCGGGCCTCCCATGGAAGGGTCATGCCCAGGCTACCGGCGATCTCCTGCACCTTCTTATGGGCCGCGGCACGATCTGTCACGCCCATTCTGCTGGGTTCTGCGCCCAGCACCACGTTCTCGAGCAACGTCATGGAGGGCACAAGCTGGAAGTGCTGGTGCACCATGCCGATGCCGAGCCGGATGGCGGCCGCCGGGCCATCGATGGTCACCCGCTTGCCACCGAGCCGGATCTCGCCCTCGTCAGGCTGCTCCAGGCCATACAGAATGCGCATGAGGGTGGTCTTGCCCGCCCCGTTCTCTCCCACCAGGGCGTGGATCTCGCCCTTCTCAACTGTGAGATCCACATGGTCGTTGGCGAGCACGCCCGGAAAGCGCTTTGTAATTCCGCGAAGCTCTAAGAGCCTGTTTAACAATATTGACATAGGGGGTGGATATGGTGTAGAGAATGAGTATGAGAACTCCACCATATCCGAGCGACCTGACGGACGAGGAGTGGAAAAGGCTTGAACCGCTGCTTCCACCACCCGCTGACATTGGACGAAAGAGCCGATACGAACTGCGAGAGATAGCCAACGCCATATTCTACCTGCTCAGAAGTGGCTGCACCTGGCGAATGCTGCCTCGTGACCTTCCTCCCTGGCAAGTTGTCTACTGGCACTTCGCAAAGTGGCGTAACAACGGAGTGTGGCAACGCATAAACGACACATTGCGTACCGAGTTGCGAGTGCTTGATGGCAGAGAAGAGGCGCCGAGTGCTGGCAGCATGGACAGCCAATCGGTGAAGACCAAGACCTCTGAAAAGGGGGGCCTCGTGGCTACGACGCAGGTAAGAAGGTAACGGGACGCAAGCGCCACCTGTTGGTACCTGTTGGTACCTGTTGGTACCTGTTGGTAGACACTCAGGGGTTGTTGCTGGAGGCGGTAGTTCACTCGGCAGGCATACAGGACCAGGATGGAGCCAAGCTGGTGCTGTCTCAAGGTCGTTACAGGCAGGGAGGTCGCTACCTACGCCGATTAGAGCTAATCTGGGTAGACGGCAAGTACGCTGGTAAGTTGGTGGAGTGGGTGGAGTGGGTGGAGTGGGTGCAGAAGGCATATGGTTTTACCTTGGAAGTGGTCAAGCGACCTAAAGATGCCAAAGGCTTCGTGCTATTGCCGCGTCGTTGGGTCATCGAGCGCACCTTTGGGTGGTTAGGTCGTTACCGTCGGTTGAGCCGTGATTATGAAGGCCTACTCCTGACCAGTGAAGTGCTTATTTACGCTGCTACGGTTCGTCTGATGCTCAACCGACTCACTAGAATTGTGGATTGTTAAACAGGCTCTAAGTAAGCCATGGTTAGCACCACATGTCGAGTGCCGAGTGCCGAGTCCAAGTACTGAGCGTTGTCTGTTCGCACTCAGTACCCGGTACTCGATACTCGGTACTTTCAACCTACTTCTGGAACCAGTCGGGGTAGCCCTGGTCGATAACATTCCAGACCTTGATCTTGCCGGAGATGATGTCCTGCTTGATCTGCTGGATCTTGTCGAGGTCGGCCTGAGGGATCATGCTCTTGGTATACTTCATCGGGCTGATGTCCACGCCGCCATTCTTGAGGCCGTAGAAGCGGGTGGTGCCGCCTTTGAGCGTGCCGTTGGCGATGTCCTTGCACAGGTCGTACACCGCGAGGTCGGTCCTCTTTATCATGCTGGTCAGCACATTACCAGGGGCAAGGAAGTCCTGGTCTGTATCCACGCCGATGGCGAAGTGACCGGCTTGCTGAGCGGCCTGTATCACGCCCTGGCCCGTGCCGCCCGCAACCTGGTAGACGATGTCCGCGCCCTGGCTGAACTGGGCATCGGTTAGCTCTTTGCCCTTGGCCGGGTCGCCGAAGTTATTCGAATAAGCCACCAGCACCTTGGTATCCTTATCAGTATCCTGCGCACCCTGCTGGTAACCCACCAGGAACTTGTCGATGCCGGTGGACTTGGCGCCACCGATGGCACCGATCACTTTGTCGGGGTTGGTGCCCTTGATGCTGCTGTCCTTGGTGACCATCGCTGCCAGGGCACCCGCCAGGTAGGAGCCTTCCTGCTCCTGGAAGAGGACGGAAGTAACGTTGGGCTGCTTCACCTCAAGGTTGACCATGGCGAACTGAGTGCTAGGGAAGTTTGGTGCCACTTTACCGAGGGCGTCTGACAGGCTGAACTCCAGGTTGATTACCAGATCGAACTTGTTGTTGGCGGCCTGCTGCATAAGGCTCTGCCCCTGGGCCACAATATCAGCCGATTGGATAGGCTGCACTACGAGGTTGGTGAAGTCGTGCGCGGCGGCTTGCAGGCCGGAATATGCCAGGTCGTTGTAGCTCTGGTCGCCGAGGCCGCCCTGGGCAATGATCAAGGCCACTTTGTGGATTTTGCCGTCACCATTGGATGGCGTCATATGACCCATCTGGTCGGTGCCTATGCCACCAGTGCCACCGCTGTTACCCGCCGCGGGCGTATTAGGTGGGGCGGTGGTAGGCGTGGCCGTCTCCCCGCCACAGCCTGCTAAGGAGATCGCCAGAAGCGCAGCCAGCAACGGTGCTGACGCGAATTTCTTGATCCTCATTGATAACATCTCTTTCCTCCTAGTCTGTTTCAGAATGGGTTATTCTGAAGTCAGGGCTGACGATTGCTTTGAAGTATGTTTACCAGCCCGTTCGCAGGCTGCTTGCGCGATCCATGATCACCTCCTTAGATTGATAACATACTCGTAACGATCTGGTAAATAGAGAGCAGTAATATGCTCCAAAAGCTCGCCTTCCGGCGACCAGCTCAAGCGCACAACCTTGATGAGAGGAGCCCCGGCACGCAGCCCCAGCAAACGTGCCTGCTGTGGGTCGGCGGCGCAGGCGGTAAGATGCTCGCGGCCTTCATCTATGCTATAGCCGGCGGCTTCGAGAGAAGCGTAGAATGAAAGAGATTGGTCCGTACGCAGCCGCTCCCTTGTGAAACCACAGCGCTCGGCCACCGTCTGCGGGATGAGGGTACAATGGATGCCGAATGGCTCTCCATCGGCCAGGCGCAGGCGCACCACACGCACAAGGGATAACCCTCCAAAGACGTCGGGGATATTGCCGGCGGCGGGCTGTTGGTAGTCCAGCACTTTGCTCTCAGGCCGCAAGCCCCTGGAAATCATGTCTTCGGAGAAGCCGGTAAGAGCCTGCAGATCGCGCTTGAGTGGTGGGCGCGACACGAAGGTGCCAACTCCTTGCCGCCTCTCTACGAGGTGTTCCTGCTCAAGCTGCGACAGAGCGTCACGTATGGTGGAGCGGCTGACTCCATAGGCGGACCGCAGCTGCTCTTCGGTAGGCAAGGAGTCACCCGGCTGCAATCCCTGCTGGAGGATCATATCTCGCAGCGCACGGCTAAGCTGCACATAGAGCGCTACGCCCTTTTCCTTCGATAGTTTAGCAGACGATAATTGTACGGACATTATGATGACCTTACATCAGGTTGAGCCAACAATATCACCAAAGCACCTCCTTGTCAAGGGGCAATTGCAACAGAGATTGAACCTCAAGAGGGGGTTTTGCTGCTAGAGCCATACTAGCAAAGGCAGCGCAAGCGCGAAGACTTGCAGTCGAAGATCTGTCGTGATCTCGCCCGATTCAGGATTCTGGCTGCCCACGATAGGTGGCTTCACAGTGAGGCGCTTATCTCCACCCGGAGTTCGATGCTTTCCAGCACCACTCCCTGCCCTTGTGCTGGCTACTATGCACATCCGTGTGTGGAAGAACTGCTTATATTAGTCTCAAGCCCGAATTAGCCTTGCCAGTCCAATGCTTCTCACTGGCATGAGGTGATACCCAACGATTAGATTAGAATGAATGCACCGTCTACCGCCCAGCATTCTTATGCAAGGAGAAGCATTGCAATTTGGTCGACTTTCTTCAGTTCCTCATGATGTTCATGATCCCTGCCTTTCGGCGTGGTGTTGTTAGCTGGCTATGGCGTAGGCCAATCAGTAATTGTGTATGCCTTCCCTCCGGTTCAGTGCTTGACCTTTGTCGCAGTAAGCAGCAGCTGATGCTAGAGAATGCCCTGCTCCGTCAGCAACTTATAGTGTTACGCCGGCAGGTGAACAGACCACAACTCACAAGCACGGACCGGGCCCTGCTGGTGTTGCTAGTGAGTAGGCTACGAACATGGACGAGTGCTCTGCTCATAGTCCAACCCGATACCCGGCTTCGCTGGCATAGACAAGGGTTTCGCCACTTCTGGAGGAGAAAGTCCAGAGCCAAATCGCATAAACCCAAGCTGCCTACCGAGACGATCGAACTGATTAGGCAGATGGCTCTTGAAAATCGGCTGTGGGGTGCCGAGCGGATAAGGGGAGAACTTCTTAAGATCGACATTCGGGTATGCAAGCGCACAGTGCAGAATTAGCCCTCATAAAGCTTCCTTATTCAGGCACGCAGACCCGCTCCTTCAGAGCGCAAATCGAATCAGAACTGGCGCAACTTTGTGCGTAACCATGCTGGGCAAATCTGGGCGGCTGACTTCCTTCCCGTTTACGACCTGTTCTTCCGACCCTTGTTCATCTTCTTCATCATAGAACTTGGCTCTCGGCGGGTAGTTCATTTCGGCGTCACTCGATTACCATCAGACGAGTGGACAGCACAGCAACTGAGAGAAGCTACTCCATTTGGTGAAGCACCAAAGTTCCTGATCCGGGACAACGACAGCAAGTACGGAGAGCAGTTCACGCGTGTTGCGGAAGTCAGCCGAATAGAAGTGTTGCGAACACCGTACAAAGCGCCCAGGGCTAATGCCTTCTGCGAACGGTTCCTGGGGAGTACGCGTCGCGAGTGCCTCGACCATGTCCTGATCCTCGGCGAGAGGCATCTGCATCGAGTGGTAAAGGAATATGTCGAGTACTACAACGAGGCTCGCCCCCACCAGGGAATCGGCCAGACCGTTCCGCAAGTGTCACGAACCACGATGCAAGAAGCACCGCCGGGTGCTGGTGGAACTGGTAGGGCCAGCGGAAAGGTAATCAGCTACCCTGTCTTGGGCGGGCTGCACCATAATTACAAACGGGCCGCGTAAGCGCAGATGTGCTGTGTAGCCATTACAGGTAGAGTCGGTGGAGAGGGAGAAGTGCGAGATAAGGTGCTCGCCTTTCGTTGCGTTCCCGATATCTTCAGCACCACAAATATCACATGGGCACGCGATTCACTCTACCCAAGTGAACGCATCAAAAC
>JBBSGN010000045.1:0-10173 GCA_038254085.1 Chloroflexia bacterium
ACCGCCCGTGTGGGTAGACCCCAATAACCCCTCGCTGGCTTACCGCACCGAAAGCGAACGGGCAGCCCTGGCAAGCGTTTCAGCAAACGGCGCAGATTCACAACTCAAAACTCAAAACTCACAACTCACAACTCCTAAAGGAGTAGAGGATTGAGGCCCGGCTTCGTCTGGAACACGGGCGTCCTGAGTGAGCCGCCCCCCGAAGAAGACGAGCAGCCGCGTCCGCCCGCCGACCACGAGCGCGTCTATGGCGGCAAGCGGGTGCTGATAACAGGCGGCATGGGCTTTATCGGCTCTAATCTGGCCCGCAGACTGGTGGACCTGGGGGCGCGCGTGCTGATTGTCGATTCGCTGATACCCGGCTATGGGGGCAACCGGCGCAATATCGCGGGCATCCAGGATTGGGTCAGGACCAACGTGGCCGACGTGCGCAGCCAGCCCGCGATGAACTTTCTGGTGCAGGACCAGGACTACATCTTCAACCTGGCCGGGCAGGTGAGCCACCTGGACTCGATGACCGACCCCTTCACCGACCTGGAGATAAATTGCCGCAGCCAACTTTCCCTGCTCGAAGCGTGCAGGCACAACAACCCCTCGGTGAAGATCGTCTTTGCGGGCACGCGGCAGCAGTACGGCAAGCCCGACTATCTGCCTATAGACGAAAAGCACCTGATGCACCCCACCGACGTGAACGGCATCAACAAGATGGCGGGCGAGTGGTATCACATTCTGTACAATAACGTGTACGGCGTGCGCGCATCGTCGCTTCGATTGACCAACACCTACGGCCCGCGCCAGTACGTCAAGGACGCGCGCATGGGCTTCATAGGTTTCTTTATCCGCAAAGTGGTACTGGACGAAGAGATCTCTATCTATGGCGACGGTAGCCAGATACGCGACTTCAACTACGTGACTGACGTAGCGGACGCCTTCTTGAGGGCGGGGGTGAGCGACGAAGCCAACGGCCAGGTGTTTAATCTGGGCGGCGAGCCAATCAGCCACCTCGATCTCACCAAGCTGATGATAGAGGTAGCAGGCAGCGGCTCCTATAAACTGGTCCCCTGGCCTCCCGACCGCAAAGTGATTGATATAGGCAGTGTGTATAGCTCCTACGAGAAGATAGAGCGCGTGCTAGGATGGAAGCCGACGGTCGGCATAGAGGAAGGACTGCGGAAGACGATTGAGTTTTACAGGCAGGAAGGGAAATATTATTGGTAGCTGTCGTTAACAATCGGCTTTAGCCGCAAAGCGCCCCTATGCTATAATCAGGTGAGGGGGTTGATATGCTAGATGCGACAACCATGTCCAAACTAATCAATCGCGATCCCGAAATCATGGGTGGAACGCCTGTCTTCCGGGGCACGCGTGTGCCCATAAACTCTCTGCTTGATTGGCTAAAGGGGGGCTACACACTCGACGAGTTCCTGGAGAACTTTCCGACAGTCGAACGAGAGCAGGCTTTCTGCCTGCTCGATGCGGCCAATGAGTGGCTGGTATCGCAGGCCCTGTGAGGATTCTGTTCGACGAGAACTTACCGCAAAAGCTTCGGCAGCACCTTCCAGACCACGAAGTTTTTACCGTTGGTTATATGGGATGGAAGGGTATATTCAACGGTAGATTGCTCGGTCTTGCCGAGCAGGATTTTGATGCTTTCATAACGGTGGACCGCGCTCTACAGTTCCAACCGAACATCAGTGCACGCCGCATTGCGGTTGTCCTGCTAATTGCTCCTAACAACCAATTACGGACCCTTGTGCCGATGATGCCCGCCGTCCGGGTGGTCTTGCAAGACATAAAGCCAGGGCAACTAATACACGTCGGTTATGGAAAGAATTCGGCAGAAATAATCACGTGATCTACATAAACGACACCCGCGCCCAATATGAATCGCTCAAGGACGACCTTCTGCCCGCCGTCAATGCAGTGATGGAGAAGAGCTACTTCATTCTGGGGCAGAACGTGGCGGCTTTCGAAGAGGAGTTCGCGGACCACTGCGGCACACCTTACGCGGTGGGCGTGGGCAACGGCACCGACGCGATACATCTGGCGTGCAAGGCGCTCGATATCGGGCCGGGCGATGAAGTCCTGACCACGCCCCACACGGCCACATTTAGCGCGCTGGCCATATCCATGACCGGGGCCACGCCTACCTTTGCCGACATCGATCCGGACACGGGCAATATTGACGCTGCCAAGATGGAGGAGAAGATAACCAGGAGGACAAAGGCTATCATGCCTGTGCATCTGTACGGGCAGATGGCCGATATGGACCCCATCATGGAGATCGCCGACAAACACGGCATCCCGGTTATTGAGGACGCAGCCCAGGCGCACGGCGCGACCTACAAGGGTAAGCGGGCGGGGTCAATCGGCCTCATGGGCTGCTTTTCCTTCTACCCAACCAAGAACCTGGGGGCTTATGGCGACGGCGGGGCTGTTGCCACCCATGACAAAGAGCTTGCCCACACCCTAAAGCAGCTCCGCAATGGCGGCCAGCAGGAGCGGTACAACCATGTGCGCGTGGGCGTATGCAGCCGCCTGGACGAGCTACAGGCCGCCATCCTGCGCGTGAAGCTGCCTCACCTCGACAGCTGGGACCGCGCCCGCCGCGAGAACGCAGCCCGGTACACTCGCGTCCTTGAGGGTGCGGGCGTGCCCGTTCAGCCTATGGCGCTACGCGACTACGGCGACAGCGCGATGCATCTGTACGTCATCAAGGTAAACGCCAAAGAGCGAGACCGCTTGATCGCCCACCTCAAATCGCGGGAGGTGGACGCGATGATACACTACCCTATCCCGGTCCATCTGCAAAAAGCCTACAGTTTCCTGGGTCTTGGCAAAGGCTCTTACCCGGAGGCCGAGCGGCTGGCGACCGAGATAATCACCTTGCCGATGTACCCCGAGCTATCCAACGAGCAGGCACGCCAGGTAACGGACGCTATTTGTGAGTTCTATGCGTAACCATAAACCCCCGGCGCAACAAGTCGCTAGCGCAGGCCACGCCCGCCTGATGGAGCCTGCTGGTGCGCCGGAAGCTGAGGCTCGCACTAACCGCGTTCCCTCGGCGGACATTGCTCCTCACCCCAACGTGTCCCTCGCTCGCAAGTGGGGCACGCGAGCGAGATCGCTCATCTCTCCCCCTGAGGAGAGCGCCAGGGGAGACGGCCCGATAGAGCGGCTTATGGCCCCTATAAGGCGGCTGGTCGGGTGGCTGTCGGCACGGCCCACGTTGTGGAACATCTTCAGGCGGGTGTTTGAGCTAAACTTCCGTGAGGAGAAGCGGGTGATCGGGCGCGAGCTAATGCCTGCTGCTTACCGCATAAACCGGGAAGGGCGCAAGCCGCGCGTCCTCGACCTCGGCTGTGGCACCGGAGAGCTTGCGCCCAGTTTCCTCCGGGCGGGGTACAACTATGTGGGCATAGACATCGAGCCTGAGCGTATGGAGTACGCCCGCAAGACTCATCGCCCCGGCAGGTTCCATGTCATGGACGCCAGCGCGCTCAAATACCCAGATGGCTACTTCGACCAGATACTGGTCACGGGCGTGTTGCACCACCTGCCGGACCAGGACGTGCGCGCTATTGTGCGCGAGATGAAGCGGGTGTTGCGACCCGAAGGACGGGCGCTCGTTATGGAGGATATAGCCTTGCGCGGCTCGCTCAACCTGCTGGGCGCATTCGTCCACCTGGCCGACGCGGGAGCCTACATTCGCCGCCCCTCGCAATACGCGCCTCTCTTCAAGCCGTACTTCAACTTCCGGGATACATATCCCGTTAGATGTGGGGTCTGCGACTACCAGGCATTCGTGCTTGAACCAGCCGACACCTAACACCCGTGTATAATAGACTGCATGGAACCCGAAGCCCACTTTATCGTAGCCGAAGTTGACGAGGCCGAGCACAAACTGGCCTCTGGGAGGATGCGCATGGACGCCGCCTGGTGGAGCACGTTTGCTCTGCTTATGATCGCTATCTGCTTGACGGTGACGGGCGAACTGCTGCTCAAGACCGGCATGAACCGGCATGGCGAATTGAATGTTAGCTTTTCGACTCTGGTGCCAACGGCGCTCAAACTGTTCAGCAGCCCGTTCGTGGTGGGCGGCTTCGTCTTCACTTTTAGCGGGGCGCTGTTCTGGTTGGCGGTGCTGTCGCGCTGGCCGTTGTCGCTCGCCTATCCCCTGCTTTCGATTAGCTACATCATCGGCATCGCCGCCTCGGTCCTCATCCTGAAAGAGAGGGTCGCTCTGCCGCAGTTATTGGGTGTGCTGGTGATCATAATGGGCGTATATTTGGTCAGCCGTGGGGTGGAGCGTTGAACTGTTTTGTTGGGGTTGTCCCGACCGTTGCCTTGTGGGGTGCCCGGCAGATAAATCTGCGGGCTACGCCTGCAAAGCCCGACTGCGCGGGCTGGAGATTTACCTTTAGAGAGCGCATAGCTTCCGAAAGGAGGCTTTGTAGACGTAGCCCGCAGATTTATCTGCCGGGCGGGACGCTATGGACCAACAGCTAATTAGCGAGGCCGCGCCGCCACCTCCTGCACCCAACGTGCCTCACGCCCCGCGTCTTACCCATGCGCCGATGTCGTCTCCCACCCGCTACACCCTCACCATCATCATCCCGGCTTATAATGAGGGCGATGCGGTGGGCGCGGTGATACAAAAGGCCCATGCGCTGCGGCCGGACGCCGAGATACTGGTGGTGGACGATGGCTCGCGGGACAACACCGCCGAGGCGGCGCGCGCGGCGGGGGCGCGGGTGATACGCCACCCATACAACAAGGGGAATGGCGCGGCGGTCAAGACCGGCCTGCGTAACGCACACGGCGAGGTGGTGTTGCTCCTGGACGCCGACGGCCAGCACCCGCCGGAGGACATCGAGCGCGTGCTGGTGGGCATAGGTGAGTATGACCTGGTAGTGGGGGCGCGCACCCGCAACTCTGAGTCGGCCTGGATACGCGACCTGGGCAACTCTATATTCAACGCGCTGGCTACCTATCTTTCGGGACGCAAGATTCCCGACCTCACTTCGGGCTTTCGGGCCATGAAGCGCGACCTGATCATGGAGTTCATACACCTCCTGCCCAATCTCTACTCGTACCCCACCACCAGCACGCTTGCCTTCATCAAGGCCGGTTACAACGTGCAGTTCGTGTCGATCAGGGCGCGCAAAGGCACGGGCAGGAGCAACACCAAAATCTTGCGCGACGGTGTGCGGGCTATCGTTATCATCCTGCGTATGATCACCCTCTTCGCGCCGATGAAGATATTTTTGCCTATTAGCATGTTGCTCTTCCTGGGCGGCGGGCTGTACGGGCTGGCTAACATCTTCTTGTTCGGCATCAACCGCATACCGAACGGCTCGGTGCTCCTCATTCTGAGCAGTCTGTTCATTTTCCTCTTCGGCCTGATCTCCGAGCAGATAGCCGCCATGCGCTTCGAGAGCAGTCAGCGTGCGTACACACACAGAGACCACGATTGGGGAGGCGACAGTGACACGCCCGGAGACACCGGCCCGGACGCTCCGTTCTAGCTCATGCGCCTATCTAATCCCCCAATTGCCGTGCCTACTCGGACATGGGCGTTGCGTATCGCGGGCACGCTGTTGTTCGTCGCGCTGTTGGTATGGCTCGATCTGCGTGGCTCGCTTCCCATCGGGCAGGTGTTGGACAATCTGGGCAAAGCCAATCTGCTGTTGGTGGGCCTATCTATCGCGTTGTACGTGCCGTTCCTGGTGGTCAAGGCGGCCCGTTGGCGTTTGGTGTCAGCCGACATGCTCATGCCCGCCCGTATGACCGATGCCTGGCGTATCTACGCGATTGGGCTGGCGGCGGGCACCTTCACGCCGGGTCAGGCGGGGGACGCGCTCAAGGCGTGGTACTTGCAGCGCATGGGCTACCCGCTCACCCGCGCCCTGGGAAGCGCCGTGCTGGACCGCCTGTTCGACGTGGCCGCGTTGGCGGCGCTTGGCCTGCTGGGTGTGGTCGTGTACGGCCAGCGCTTCGCCGGCCAGACGCCCGCGCTGATCGCCTGGGCGGCGTTGTGCGTGCTGGGTGTGGCCTTCTTCACCTGGAACCGCACCCGCGCCTGGGCCGTTAAGTTGGTGGGGAGGTCCATAGCGAGCAGAAGACCTGAATTGGGTGAACCCCTGAAAGGCAACCGAGAACCGGCACAAGGCAGAAGGCAACAAGCAGCATGGTCATTGCGAGCCAACACGCTCGTTATCGCTGGGCTGCTCACTATAGCCAGCTTTGCGACATCCATCTTCAGGGTATGGCTACTGGCGGCGGCGCTGGGCATTTTCCTGGGGCCGCTCGAAGTGTCGGGCTTCGTGGGGTTGACTACAGCTGCGGCGCTGGTGCCGGTAACGGTGGGCGGCATAGGCACGCGAGACGCGGTGGCGGCGCTTGCCTTCACCCAGTTGGGGCGTTCACCTGCTGAGGGTGTAGCCGTCTCCGCGCTGATATTGCTGCTCAACCTGGCGCAAGCGGTTACGGGATGGGTAATATGGCTGAGATACAGGCCGGAGGTTGGGCGCGAGGCGAGTAACGCGGCAGAATCGCCGTTCGCATAGATTGAGGTTTGCTTGGGTATCGGCGGCCTGATAAATGAATACCTTTGGCCTCTGGGCTTGGCTGCGATGCTACTCTTGGTGGTTGTCTTTCTCTTTGCAGGCTTGGCACGGCGGGGTATTGCAGGGCAGATGTGGCAGGCTATCACATCTCATCCAATTGCCTGGGGCCTTTTTGCGATTATGGTGCTGGCGGTTGTGGCTTTTGGCACTTATCTGAACCGAGCGTGGGATGCCCAGCGCCTCGAACAGAGCGAGCACCAGAACGTAAGCTCACCGAGCAACCTTGTTGGCAATCCCGTCTTTGCTATGTATGCCGTCTCAGACACAACGCCACTCGCCTGGACTGTAGCGGGTACTGTCAAGCTGGATAACCGTGCTTCGCTTATCGTGGAACCGCAATCCGCCATCACAAGCAGCGTGGTCATCGTCCGGCCGGGAGCTAGCTACAGATACAATATCCGTACCGAAATACCAGATAGTAGCAATGGCAACAGCGCCTCTCAGGTACGCCTCATATGGTACGATCCGTCTCTTAGACCGCTATCATGGATGGACAGCGACGTTTGGCCCGTTGATTTCACCAGAGATACGCCTTCTTTCCATACGGGCGTCTATCAGGCTCCGTTGGGTGCAACGCGACTGAAGGTCACCTTGTTTAACAAAGGCTCAAATCGTTTGTGGGCCAGCAACCCTAAGCTCTCCCAGGAAGGCGTCTACATCGAACCACTCCCCAACGGCACGCAAGGCGCGCTCGCCTTCTCCTTCGACTGGGAGAGCGCGATGGGCGGGCCTATACACTCGAAAGGGATGGAGGTCCACGACCGGGCGGGGGCCGCGCAGCATGGGCTGGAGATGCGCCAGGGGGCCGAGTGGCTCAACAAGCTGTTCGCGCGCTACACCATCAAGGCCACATTCTACGCCACCGGCTACAACTTCCTGGATGGCAACCCCGAGCGCCGCGCCTTTTCCGGCAACCCTACCTACCAGTGGGCTATCCCCAAATACGGCTGGCAGTCCGACTACTGGCTCACCCACCCCTGGTACAGCGACGACCCCTACGGCACGACCCAAAGCGACTCCGCCTGGTACTTCGGCGACCAGACCCGCACCCTCCTGAGCGCCGGGCATGAGATAGCCTCGCACACCTTCGGCCACCTATACGTGCGCGGCTCCAATCCGAAGGAACTGGCGACCGACATGGACGAGTGGTTATCAGCCGCCAAAGCGATTGGCGTGCCCGCCCCCACGACCTTCGCCTTCCCCTGGCGCAGCAGCAACTCCCTCAGCGCCGACTACTACGACGTGCTGTACCAGCGAGGCATACGCGCCGTCACCCGCCTGTATGGCCCCGACCTGAAAGACCTCTACACGATCAGCGCGCCCCTTGTCTATACAGACAACATCGCCAACGCCAAGGTGTACTCTAGCATCTCGGTCATGCCCGACTTTCTGTTGGGTGCGCCGTCCGGCAACGCGGGTGAGGAAGCTGCCGGGGGCGGCATAAGCAGAGATGAAGGTCTACGCGCCATAAGCGAAACGCTGGCGCGACGGGGTACGACCTCTTTCTGGCAACACCCCGAACAACTTATCTCGCCAAGCGTGCAGAGTACCTGGCAAGACGTAGTAGCAGCCGCAGCCGGGCAGCGAGACAAAGGCAGGCTGTGGATAGGCACGGTAGCCGACATCACCGCCTACGAGACCGCCGCAATGAGCGTGACCGCCACCCTAGATAATGGCTTCCTAGGTTTGGGTGGCTGGAAGATGCAAGTCCATAACGATTCAGGTAAAGAGTTATCGGGTGTGACCGTTACCATGCCGGGCGACGTGAGCAAGGCGTTCTCTAAGGATACGCAAGTGCTGACTATCTACCACCCCGACCCGGATACCACCCGCCTAAGCGCGCCCGACAAACCGCAATATCTGGCTCGTCAACTGGTGCTGCCCAAGCTCAAGCCGGGCGTGACGACCATCGAGCTAGAGTGGGCGTCGGGCCAGGAGCCGCCGCGTTGAGACCGCGCATGTGGTTTACGGACTTAAAGCATAAAGACGGCCTGCTCCTGCTGGTCTCCCTGGCACTCATGTTGCTTGCCGTTCTCCTCGCTTATCAACGAGACCGCCGCCTCGGCCTCAATGTAGGCGACGTAGGCGATACTCCTTTTCTGTCGGGTTTCTACGCGGATGAACTGGACATCGGCTACCGCTACAGGTGGAGCACAGCCCATTCAGAGGTCTCGTTCATCGGCGCTGGCAGCGCGGGGCCCGCGTTCGTGCTGTTGCGCGCTCAAGGGCCTGGTGTACAGCTATCTGCGCGCCCGATAACTATGTCAGTCTCCATGAACGGTGTGACTCTATACCCGCCGGTTGTCACCTCCACGCAGGCGCTCAAAGACTACGACTTCGAGTTTGTACGAGACGAGTCTACGCCGCCGCCACGCGAGATCAAAATACCGCCTGGGCCTCTCACGTTGTCAATTGATACATCAACGTTCAAGCCGCCTGGTGATGCCCGCAACCTCGGAGTGAAGGTTGATCGCGTGGAACTGTGGCAAGACGGCGCAGATATGAACCTCCCTCCCTTGTGGATGGTTATCTGGCCCCTTGTGCTGGTCGTGGGGCTGTACGGTCTAGCGCAGTTCTTACGGCAGCCTTTCGCCTCTATAGTGGCCTTTGTTCTTGGCCTCCTCGGCGCACTCTTGTTCCTGGTACTGCACACCGCCAACCAATTATACGTCGCGGCCTACCTACCCCCTGTTGCCGCCGTCGTTGGCATCGCGGGCCTTCTTGTCTGGCAGCGCCATCGTTTCTGGCGTTGGCCCCAAGCGGTTGACGCGCTGGGCCGTGTCCGTATTGCGTCAATCGCCATGCTCGGCGCGATGCTCCTATACGCCATCTTTGCGCTATGGGTGATACCGAACGTGGATTACATCGGCCATGCCGACTACGCCGAGAACGCGGTGATTGCCCGCAACTTTGTAGAGGGGCGCGACCTCACGGTGGATTACGTAGCGCAGTTCTACAAAGACTATCCGGGTATCACGCACCCCGCCGAAACCTGGCCGCTTCTCCAGCCGATGCTGATCGCGCCCTTCTTCGCCGTTTTCGGGCCTCAGACCTGGGTCGCCAAACTACCCAATTTGGTCGTGCTGTTACTGCTTGCGTGGGCGGTGTTCGGGGTGGCTTCGCGGCTGTGGGATTCGCGTGTTGGCCTGCTGGCCGGTATGCTGACTTTGCTGCACCCCTACTTCTTCAACTCGGTGCTGTACCCGATTAACGATCTGGCCTTCACGCTTATCTTCTTCGTGTTGGCCTGGCTGGTGTGGCGGCAACTCGCGCCGCCAGGTTCTGTTGAGACCGTGCCAGCCTCAGAACGTCCGCCTTCTGTTTGCCGCTCCAACGTGTGGGCATTTCTCTTCATTGGCGCATTGGCTGGTTTGCTAATGTTGGGCAAGCCGAGCGGCGCTGCTCTCCTTGTGGGTCTGGGTTTGTGGACGATATGGACTTGGAGGCGCGTCTACCTGCCTCGCAAGACAAAACTGCCTGTTCGGGACGTTCTGTTTGCCGGTGGCGCGGCTGCGCTGGTGCTGCTGCCGCTCGTTACACGCAA